>JAJYNV010000123.1 GCA_021786135.1 Bacillota bacterium | reverse complement strand
ATCGAGCGTGACGCCACCGAGGCTCGGCCAGATCCTGGTCCCCTCGGGAAACCGCATGCGGGCCGTGACGGGGTTCGGCACGACGAGGCAGGGCAGGCAGGCGGCGGCCGCAGCCAGGGCGCCGTTCGGCGAATCTTCGATCGCCACGGCGGCTTGGGCCTGCACCCGAAGCTCCCCGAGCGCCAGGAGGAACGCGGCGGGATCCGGCTTGCCCCTGTGCGTCTCGTCAAAGCTCGCTATGACCGGAAACGCGTCGATCAAACCAAGACGCGAAAGATGGCGCACAACCCAATAACGCGGCGAACTCGAAGCGATGGCGAGCCCGATCCCGCTGGCCCTCGCCTCCGCAATGAGCTCCCTGACGCCCTCGCGCGGCGGCATGACCTCGACGATCTGGTCGTCGCGCCGACGACGCTCGGCACGGATCTCGTCGCGCGGCAACGGTCTGCCGACGAGTTTCTCGAGGTGGGCGAGCAGGTCGAAGGTGTGGCCCGCGGAACCGACGATCGTCGACCATTCCTTGAGCGGTAGCTCCTGGCCGTAGCGGTCGTAGACTTCCTGCCACGTCTCGTATTCGGCACTCTCGGTGTCAAGGATGGTGCCATCGAAATCGAACACGAGCGCCTTGATCACGTTCTCACCTGTGCCCCTTCCGACGGGCTCCGGCGATGCCAGGGCAGGACGAGCGCCAGCGCCGCCAGGACAAAAAGCCCATCACGCACGAAATCCCAGGGGCCGATGCCGTTCTGCACACCACCGAAGCAGCCGCAGCCGTAGCGCCCGAAGCCGTTCGTCTTCTCATAGATCAGGAACGTGAGCAGCCCCGCAAACACGACGAGGTTCAGTAGCGCTACCGGACGCAGCCACTTGCAGCCCAGCCCCGCGGCGAAGCAGATCACGAACAGCAGGGTCTCGCCGCCTGGAACGGTCCAGAGCGGAAGCCAGCTAGGCAGGTGCAGCGCTGACGCCTCGAGCGTGAAGAGCTGTCCAGCCCGGATCTTGCTCACCACCGCGAGCAGCCAGATCGCACCCAGGACGAGAACGCCGAGACGGCGCCAAAGTTCCTCGCTCTTCAGCAATGCTGGACCTCCCTCTGTCCTGCGTCTCGCCTGCCGCACGAAACATGCCGCTGCGGCAGTCAGCTCCGACGCGTCGCGCGCGGACGTGTCGCGCGCGGACGTGTCCTCGCAAGCGGCGATCTTCCGCATCGGCGATGCAGGACGCGTCAAGGGCCACGCCAAGCTGGCGCACATCGGGTTCCACGCCTGATGTCCGCCGTACCGCAAGGCGCAACCGCGCGCCGCCCCTTCAGCGTAACGTCTTGCCCAGCCTGGCGGAAGGGGTGGATCTGGATTCGCCGCCATGGGCCAACCATGGATCGACATGCGACGAGCGATCGATGGTGCATGTCCGTGGCAGCTTCAAGACTCCTGCCAGGGCGCTTGGCCGGCATGGTGGTCGAGCGGGCCATGCCCGCCGCCAAGCCCCGGAGCCAGGCGGATGGCCGTCTGCACATAGGCGATGCCGCGCGCGACCGCCGCGGGCAGCTCGAGTCCCTGGCCGAGCCCGGTCGCGATCGCCGCCGACAGGGTGCAGCCGGTGCCGTGGGTATGCCTGGTGGCGATGCGATGCGCGCGATACCGATAGAAGCGGCCGCCGTCGAAGAGGAGGTCCTCGAGTTCGTCGCCTTCGCCGTGGCCCCCCTTGATGAGGGCGGCTCCAGCTCCCATCGCCACGAGTTCCTGCGCGGCGCGCTCGCGCTCGCTTCTGCTGGCTACCTCGTGACCGACCAGCGCGACTGCCTCCGGCAGGTTCGGGGTCACCAGCGTCGCCAATGGCAGCAGGCGTTCCCTGAGCGCCCGCTCGGCTTCAGGCGCCAGCAGCCTATCGCCGCCCTTGGCGCGCATGACGGGGTCCACCACCAGCTTGAGGCCGGAAACCGCGGCGAGGCCCACAACGACGGCCTCCACCGCCGCTGTGCCGCCGAGCATGCCGCACTTGGCGGCGTCGATGCCGATATCCTCGCGGCAGGAGCGGATCTGCTCCTCGATCGCCTCCGGCGGCAGGGGCCAGATGCCCTGCACGCCTAGTGTGTTCTGCGCCGTGACCGATGTCACGGCCGCCATGGCGTAGCCGCCGAGACGCTCGATCGTCTTGATGTCCGCCTCGATCCCCGCGCCGCCGCCGCTGTCGGACCCGGCGACGGTGAGAATGCGCGCCGGCTTCACAGTCCCTGTTCGAGCGCCTTGCCGTACGCTGCCCAGAAGGGATCGACGCCCGGGTGCAGGAGTTCCTGGTCTCCCGCCGCCGTCGTCCGTACCATGCCGCGCTCCGCCGGCAGAATCTCGCCGATCGGCTGCGCCAGGATGCCCTCCGCGGCCAGGGCCCGCCGAACGCCATCGGCGTGTTCGGGGCGCGCCGTCAGCAGCAGCGTGCCTTCCGAGATCGCCGCCAGGGGATCGATGCCGAGGTAGGAGCAGAGTGCCGCCGTCTCCTCGCGTACCGGCACCGCCCGCGTGTCGAGGCGCACACCGACGCCCGACGCCTGCGCGATCTCGAAGACGCCGCCCAGGACGCCGCACTCCGTCGCGTCGTGCATCGCGGTCACGCCGTGGTGGCGCACGCCGTACCGCGCCGCCGCCATGGCGTCCTGCACCACGCTCATCTGGTAGAAGAGGTCCTGTGCCGCCTGCGCGAGCGGTCCGCCGATGCGGCCCGCCAGCTGGTCCGGGAACGTGACGCCGAAAAGGCCCGTCGCCTCGATGGCGGCTCCCTTCGTGCACATCAGGACATCGCCGGGCCTCGCCATCTCCGGCGTGACGTACTTGTCCTCATCGCCGACGGCGATCACGGTCGCGCCGCCGACCATGGGGTAGGCGCAGCCCTCATAGCGCGCCGTGTGGCCGGAGATGACCGCCATGCCGAGTTCCTCGCTCGTGCGGTGCATGCCGTCCCAGAGCTCGACAAGCTCCGGTTCGGTGATCTCGAGCGGCAGGTTGAGGTCGATCGCCATGTATGCCGGCGGCAGGCCGGACGTGGCGACATCCGAGGCGAGAATGTGGATGGCGAACCAGGCTGCGCGCTTCATGCCGTACTGCGGCACCACGAAGACGGGATCGCAGGTGGTCGCCATGACGCGACCCGGAGCCGTGCGCACCACGGCGATGTCGACGCCGGAGCGCGGCCCGACGAGCACTTCGCCGCGCGGCGTGCCGAGTCGGGGATAGATGAGGTTCTGAAAGATCTCGGGCGATATCTTGCCTACCGCAGGTAGCTCGGGCATCTGCATTCCTCCTGGACAACGTTAAGACCGCCACCCCGCAGGGTGGCGGTCCTCGCAGACGCTTCCCTACGCTGGTATCAACCAGTTCAGGTTCGAAGGGTCGGCAGCATGCTGCCTCTCAGCCTCATCGAGGCTCCCCTAGCGGTCCTGCGTCCATGCTAACACCGATCGGTCACGCTTGCACGGTCTTGCGCGTGCTCAGTAGCCGACCACCTGGTAGCCTTCCTCGGTCAGCTCGACGAGCACGTCCCCGGCGCCCTGCAGGTCTACGCCATACGCCTTGAGGCGATCGGTCGCGCCGAGTTGCTGCGCGTTGAACTGGCAGGCAAGGATCGGCACGCCGGCGCCCTTGAGCGACTCGATCGCCTCGTGCAGTTCGCCGGTCGCTTCGTCCAAAAGCTGCACGCCTGGGCCGAAGAAGATGACCTTCGTCTCCGCCCTGCCGCTCTGCCTGAGACGCGCCGCGATGCGCACTCCGGCCAGCGCCTTGCCCTCCTGTCCGGGACCCGCCGTGATCCAGCTCGCAATCTTCGCCATAAGGGACACCTCCTGTATTCTCGAAACCAGCCCCTACCGCGTGTAGACGGGAGGCAGTTCGCGCACGCGTACGGTGCGCTGCACCGGACTCCCGTGACGCAGGATCGAGAGCTCGAGTCCCTCGCCCACCGGCGTGGCGCGCACAACGCGCCGAAGCGCCGCGAGCGACGGAGTCGGCGTCCCGCCCGCCGACGTGATGACGTCGAACGGGATCAGGCCCGCGGCCTCCGCGGGGCCGCCCTCTTCCACAGCGACCGCAACCACGCCGCGCTGTTCCGGCAGGTCGAGCAGGCTCGCGATCTCAGGCGCGACGACCTCAGTCGCCCCGCGGATGCCGATCCAGGGATGCTGGGCCCGGCCGAACTGGCGGAACTGGCCGAGCGCCAGATCCACCTGCCAGGCCGGGATGGCGAAGCCGAGGTTCTGCCCCGCCGCCACGATCATCGTCGGAATCCCGACGAGGCGCCCCTCGAGGTCGGTCAGCGCGCCACCCGAATTGCCCGGGTTGATCGCTGCGTCGGTCTGCACGAGGCCGTCGAGCGGCCCGACCATGCGCTCCACGGCCGAAACGACGCCGAGCGTCACGGTCCAGTCGAAGCCGAAGGGATTCCCCACGGCGAGCACGATCTCGCCCGGGCGCAAGTCCTCCGCCGACGCGAGCGCCAGATCCGCGTGGACAGGCGGGCGCGTACGCACAAGCGCGAGATCGTAGAGGCGGTCGTACGCCACAACCTCGCCGCCGCGCGTCACACCGTCGTGGAATGTGACGGCGACCTCTTCGCGGTCATGCACGACGTGCGCGTTCGTCACAACCTCGCCGCGCGCCGCGTCAACCAGCACGCCGGAACCCATGCCGGCTCCGTCCGGCCCTTCCGCCTCCACGCGCACCACCGCGGGGCCGACCTTGGCGGCGGCCGCCTGGATCTCGCGCGACACGATGAGACCGATGTGCTCTTGCATATTTGTGCTCCTTCCCACAGTCGGCCATGTGGCTGACTTCGCTTACCTTGCGTAAGTACCTGATGGGAACGGTAGGTAATGTACTTACTTTTGTCAAGTGCATGTGTTACAATCTGCCGCGGAGGGCGATGGGGACATGGGTTACGATCGGATGTGCCCGCGCTATCAGCAAGCCGCGCTGCTGCTCGGCAAGAAGTGGAGCGGTCTCATCCTGCGTGTGCTCATGGGCGGCCCCAGGCGGTTCCACGAGTTCCGCGATCAGGTGCCTGATCTTTCGGAGCGCCTCCTCTCGGAGCGGCTGCGCGAATTCGAAGAAGAGGGCTTGGTGCATCGCGAGGTGCAAGCCTGTCGGCCGGTCCTCATTCTCTACGAACTGACCGACAAGGGGCGCGAGCTCGAGGCGGTGGTTCAGTCCATCCAGGCTTGGGCTGACAAGTGGATCGAACTCTCGCGGCTCGACATGTCCCAGGAACGTTGACCGTTTGCGCCGCACGAAGGCGCAATGCTACAATACGTCTGCGCTTTGCGCCCGTAGCTCAGTGGATAGAGCGCTTGCCTCCGGAGCAAGAGGCCGCAGGTTCGAATCCCGCCGGGCGCGCCAAATTTTGAGCCTGGAACCCGCATAAGAGAGCCGTTTCGCGGAAACCGGAGGGTACAACGCACTCCCCTGTTTTCCCGTCTTGTTCCGCACTTTTCGAGGACGCTCGGGACCGAAAAGGGACCACGCGGGATGATCCGGGAATCAGTGTGCTGGTCCCTCTGAGAGCGCTTGGTCGCGCGGCGGTTTCGCTCTAGAAGCTTCCGTGTTGCGCGGGGCCTGCCCGGATCAGAGTGAAGCAGGATTTTCCACGTCCGAAGGCGTATTGGCGTATTATGGATCGCTGTCTCATCGCGCCTGGGAAGGAGCGCACTATGGTCGAATTGGCTTTCCTCGTTGTGTGCGATGCGGTAGAGCCCAAGGGCACAACGGCAGACGGGCGGTCGCAGGTGGCACTGTTGAATCCCATGGTGGAGATGCGGCCCAAGTACCTGCCAGGGCAGTTCAGTTTCGCCGTGTCTGGTGGGGTCAGATTCGATTCGCCCGATGAAGTTTCGGACGGTATTCAGTTGGTAATTCGCGACCCAGCGGGGAACGCGGTCTCCAACGCGCCACCCATGAAACCGACTGAACAGCAGGCGCAGGGGACCGGCTTTATGTTTGGCGTTATGGTCGTGAACCTTCTGCTTCAGGTCGAAGGTCGCTACCGCGTGTCGGTTGAGGCCGACGGCAAGGAGATTGGCTCTTTGGACATCCCCATTCGCAAGGCGGACGACGACTCGTGAACGCGTATGCAGCTGCGGGGTGGGCCAATCTCCTGCCAACTACTCGTGGCATGCAGGCGTTCGACCACGGCAAGGCGCCAACTGGCATCACGCCGCGCGAAGGTTTGATCGTCGTTGTTTCGGTCTTCTCTTCCGGTCAGCCCTCTTCGGACATCCCATCCGCAGTGGAGAGCTTGACGTCCCCGGGGTCTATGCGAGTGGTCATGACCTCAGCCGGATGGCAGGGCCCGAGCGAAGCCGGAAACTGGACCGCATCCATGCCGCCTGCTGGGACTATTTCTGCGGCACTTCAACGTAGACTAGGCAACGTGCAGCCTGACAATCGATTGCTTGACACCTTGAGGACCGAGCCCTTTGTCGTCGACGACGTACTGGCCGTCGCTGCCTTTGCGGCAGACCATTGGGAGGTTGTGCCCGTCCTCTCGTCGCTCCCGACCGACCTAGCTACACTCCGTGAGCAGTTAGGGCAGCCTCAGTTGCGATCAGTCCGCCTGCAGATACTGTCCGACCCCGAAGGGGGGCTCCCGGTTTTGTGGGTGGAGGTCTCCAGCGCGGACTCGGTAGAAGCAGGATTGGCCGTCCTGAGAACGCTTCGCCGAAAGCACCAAGTCCGCCTGGTG
This sequence comes from Bacillota bacterium, assembly GCA_021786135.1. GTDB lineage: Bacteria > Bacillota > Sulfobacillia > JAJZYS01 > JAJYTV01 > JAJZQO01. The sequence goes on along the minus strand of JAJYNV010000123.1, from coordinate 134 downwards.
ACGTTCGATGTGGGGATGGTCGACGACGTTTAGTTGGCAGGACTACTTAGCGGTTGCCAAAAAGCTTGCCCCTGGAGCCACTGAGGCCGAGTGGCGGTCAGCTGTCAGCCGAGCTTACTACGCCTTATACAGAT
>JAJYNV010000311.1 GCA_021786135.1 Bacillota bacterium | reverse complement strand
GATCTGCCTTCCGGCCAGTCGAGAGGTCCCTCTTCCTCCGAATCACCTGGACCTTTCACCAGATAATCCACGGTGACAGCTAACACCTCCGACAGACGCGCGAGTTCCTGCGCTCCTGGCGATGCGCGGTCAATTTCCCATGAAGCCAGCGTCGCTCGCGCCACGCCAACATGCACCGCGAGCGCTTCTTGTGTCAGATTCTTTAGCCCTCGCGCTGTCTTGATGCGCGTCCCGAGCGTGGTCACCCTACCTCAACTCCTGTAGCCAACCTATCAGTGCCTTCACCCCATACACAATCCTGTGTGGTGATAGTGCACAAAACGCCTTGCGTGCCCTTGACTATGTGTAGAAACTACACATATACTCCTTCCAACGAGACTTCGACACCGGAAGGAGGCCGACGATGGAACGCCTGCTCTGGCGCCTCAGTGAGGTTTCCGAGGCCACCGGCATTTCGCGTCCGGAACTGTACCTGCTCATCAGGCGGGGACGCCTGCGGGCGGTATACGTGGGCAGAGCAGTCCGGATTCCCGCCGCGGAGCTGGACCGGCTTGTGAAGTACGGCATTCCCGCGGAGCGCGTCGCAGACTGACGTCTGCTCCGTGGCTGACAAGGTATCCGGCGGACAGGAGGACGACAGCGGTGGCGAAGCGCAGCGATCCAATCTCAGTTGGACGCATCGGCCAGCGGCCGAGCGAGCAAATCGCGGCGTCCCTCGTTCGCTGGGCACTTGCCCAAGGGCCCCAGTCGGCGCCGCGAGCGCCAGAACCTGACCCGCGCAAGCAGAGAATGCCCCAGGAGAACTCCTGACACCAGTCCTTTCGTGTCGCACGCCCCACATCTTGCTTTGTTTGGGTTTCACGTTTTCCCGGACCGCGTACCTAGGACCCACAGCATCCCTGCGGTTGGCTTGAGTCGCCGCAGTAGCTCCCGCAGCTTGCGGGAAGGAGTGACGGGATCAGTGCGCGCATTTTACCGCAACTGGGAACCTGCAGGGTATTGGCGGCCACGTCGTGTAGCTCAGGCCGTACAGGCGGGCCGCGGCAAGATGCTTACGCTGGTTGAGGCGGTCAGAGCCGGCTGCGACCTGTTGGTTCCGGACCTGGACGCGGCGACCCAGCGTGTGGCCAGAACGGCCGGGATCGTCAGCCCAGATCCAGCCTGGTCTCCTGCCCTATGGTCTCTCCCAGAAGCACGAGGATGGCTCTGCTTCTTTACAGTGCTCGGACCACTAGCTCTGGCCTCCGACGTCGCCGACCGTCTTTTGGACGAGCCGGTGCTATGGCTTATGCACGACGCTGAGAACGCAGAGATCCGCGCAGGGGGCGTGACGGCGGCGGTGCGCAGGGGACGCTTGCGCGACGATGTGGCCTTCATGTTATCGAGTCATACGCTTGACGGCATGTCCGATCTTGCCGTCTTCGTGCGATATGGTGCGGACGGTGCGGACGTGTTGTCCGAGGCCAGCCACGTGGCTGCCGGCTTGCGCGCCCTACGCCGGGACGACGCGCGCCGGTTCGCCCACGAAAGCGCTGGCGGTGGCAGGATCGAGCATCTCGGCAGCAGGCGGGGCAGGGGCGGAGGCCGACAGTCGGCCGCCGGCGGCCAGGCACATGCGGCTGTCGGACGGCAATGAGCAGAGGTCAGGGAGGGATGCGGATGCCCGCGTGCGAGCCGAGTGCGAAGCTTGTCTCAGGGAGGCAAGAACCGAATCATGCCTAGTCCATCCTGAGCGTCCGGATTCAGCACGAAACCATGTCCGGCTCTGTCGATATTGCGCTGCCAAGCTCCGCGCCGGGGAGATCGGTCGCGGCGTCTTGCAGGCGATCGCAAACGAGCGCGAGGACAAGCTGTTTCGCACGATCATGGGGCACCGCGCGTACGTGCGCGATGGCCATGGAGCGATCCGGCAGATTCGCTGATCGACCTGCTCATCCTGGCGACCAACGCCCCGCTCAGCCACAGCTGTGCGGGGCGCTCGCTTGTTAAGCGAGGTGACTGCGAATGTCCCAGCCCCCGAGTGAACGCGAGCAGGGCGCCTTAATTACCCTCGGCCGCCAACGGACAGCACCGTTCGCACTTGTATACCACGAGCTGGTAGATCTCTATGCCGACCACATCTACGGCTTTGCGGGTTTGGGCTACTGGCTCTATTTGCGGCGGTACGTGAACAACGACCCCGGCAACGAATGGAACGGGCGAGCCTTTCCCCAAAAGAGCGAACTCCGACGTCGCGCCCAGATGGGATGGGACCGCCTGTATGCCATCGAACGTGCGTGTCTCGCATGGGGGCTACTGGAGATCGAGACGGTCTCAGTCCCCGTGCGGCGGGAAGGAATCCTGGTCGGTGTGACAAGGCGCCTCCTGTACTCCGTCAATGACCCACTGGCCACCGACGAGTTTCATTCCGCAACGGCAGGCGGCCTGCTACCCAGGGAGGTCCTCCGCACAGAGCCGGAGGGCACATCACGGAGTAGGGATGTGCCGGGGCACATTACCGCAGTCGGGACGTGCGCACATCCCCGACGCGGTGACGTAAATATAAAAAACAACAACTCCGGTTCCAATGATCTGCTTAAAAACAACAACAGGGCGGCCGAACCGGCCAGCCCCGGCGACGTTGTTGTTATTTCGGCTACGCCCCCCGACCCAGAGGCGGACCAGGTACTGGCCCTCATGGCGGCGCTGGCACCGGACGTGCCGGCGTCGGCAGCAGAGAAGTGGCTCTTCGAGCATGGAGCGCAGACCGTCGCCGAGCACCTCGACTGGCTCAAGGCCGAGATCGACGCTGGCCGGCGAGTTGACTCTCGCGGTGGCTGGCTGAGTGAGTCCTTCGGGTGGCCGGAACCGCCAGCGAGCTATCGCCGCCTCCAGCGTGAGCGCGAACGCCAGGCGCAGCGAGAGGCAACGCGACAAGCAGACCTTGCCCGGGCCGAACAGGCTGCAGCACAGGCAGAGGAAGACAGGAGGCGCCTGCACGCCGCGCAGGGGGCCTACTTCGCACTGCCCCCGGACAGACAAGCGGAGATTGACAGCGCGGCCCGCGTAGCGGTCGCAGCTGGGCCAGCGGGTCGCATGGTCGATGTGCCGCCGGTACCTGACGCATGGGAGAACCGTACGGTCGGTGCCGTGCTCTGGCGGCAAGCGGTCAGCGAGATTCTTCGGAACCGGGGAGGGGTGACAGCATGAACCTGACGATGAGTCAGAAGCCCGAACGGGTTTTCAAGGTCCTGCACCTCTTCTCCGGCCTCGGAGGGGGTGGTCTAGGTTTCTCCCTCGCACGCCAGGAGTGGAACGGCGTCGTCGGGCGTTTCGAGACCCTTGGCGGCATCGACGTTGACCCTGAGGCCAACGAGGACTTCGAGGCGATCGTTGGTGCGCCGGCCATGCGCATAGACCTGTTCAGCCGCACCGACTATGCGGCCTTCCACGGCAAGGAGCCCCCGGAGGGCTGGCGCGAGGCGATGCCTGCGGACGTGCGGGCTGTGACGAGGGGCGTCCGGCCGGACGTCGTGTTCCTGTCAAGTCCCTGCAAGGGCCTCTCGGGACTACTGCCCAAGGAGCGCGCGGAGTCAGAGAAATACCAGGCGCTCAACCGGCTCACCGTCCGTGGCATCGCACTCGTCGTCGAGGCGTGGCGCGAAGATCCGCCGGGGCTGATCATCTTCGAGAACGTCCCGAGAATCACCACGAGGGGGAAGCACCTGCTCACGCAGATCAAGGCCCTCCTCGCCGCGTACGGCTACCGGTTCCACGAGGATACCCACGACATGGGGGAGCTCGGCGGCCTCTCACAGAGGCGCCGGCGCTACCTGCTTGTCGCGCGGAGACCGACGCGCATCCCGGCGTTTCTCTACCAACCGCCAATCCGCAAGGTGCGGAGCATTGGTCAGGCGATCGGCCCACTGCCGCTCCCCGGAGATCCGCTCGGCGGACCGATGCACCGGCTTCCACGGCTCTCTTGGCTGACCTGGGTGCGACTCGCGCTCATCCCGGCCGGTTCCGACTGGCGGGCGCTGCAGGACATCGCCCCCGGCAGCTACTCGATTCAGCCGGAGCGCACCCCGTTCAACCACATCTACCGCGTGACCGGCTTCGACCAGCCGTTCGGCGCCGTCACGTCCAGCCGCGACCAGGGCGTTGCGGACCCGCGCATTCCCGAAGAGGCAGCGCAGTTCGGTCACACCTACCGCGTAGTCCGCTGGCAGGACCCTGCGGGCACAGTGACGGCGGCGCACAGCCCTGCAAACGGTGCGGGATGCGTCGCGGACCCTAGGATCGGCCACGAGCCGCGCAAGGGAGTCTTCGGCGTCAACGCGTGGGACGAGCCGTCGAAGACGGTGATCGGCTCCGCAAGCGTACGGGGCTCGAACGGTGTAGCAGCCGTGCAGGACCCGCGAGTAAGCAGCCACGGTGCGAACTACAAGGGCAGCCCCGGTCTCATGGGCGTGATCCCATGGGAGACCCCGGCACCGGCAGTCACCGGCAGTGCATCGGTCACCGGGAGCAACATGCCGGCGGCGGTCCAGGACCCGAGGCCCGCGAGCCGATATTCCGACCGGCGCAGCGGGCAGCTATCGGTGCGGCCGTGGGACGAAGCTGCCAACACCGTCACTGCCGAGGACTCGGTGGGGAGTGGGGCGCAGTCGGTCGCAGACCCGCGACTCAGCTGCACCCCGCACAACGGAGCGATGCGCGTCGTCGCGTGGGACGAGACTGCGCCCACCGTGACAGCTTCGGGCGACGTGCATGCCCAAGGAGCTGCGGCGGTGGCCGACCCGAGGCTGCCGGCAGACAACGAGAACGGCGAGTGGGTGATCGTCGCCGAGGACGGCACATGGCACCGTCCCCTCACGACCTACGAGCTGGCGATCCTCCAGGGCCTCCCCTCGCACATGCGGGACGGACGGCCCCTCACCCTCGCCGGGAAGTCGCATGCCCGGATGCGCGAGCGCATTGGCAACGCGGTCCCGGTTCCCTCCGCCCGAGCGATCGCGGAGCAGATGCTCCTCACGCTCCTCGCGACGGCCGAGCGGCAGTGGCTATGGGCTCTCTACGGGACCGCGATCTGGCTGCGCCAGGAGACGGTACGCAGGCGCGCCGCGGCGTTCCACAGTGCCAGGCGGAAGATGGCAACTACTGGTACCGTTCTCGAAGGAGGTAGGAGATGAGCGCCACATTGTCATTGTTCGGCGTGTCAACAGTGGCCATTTCGACCGTTGCTCTAGCGCTCACTGGTTTGGCGATCGGGACTATCCCAGACCTTCTCCTTCACATTCGGTCCGCGCCATTTCTCCCTGCGTTTCGCATCGCCTGGCGCACCTTGCCAGACGGGCGTACATCGGTATGGTGCTACGACACCGGAGACCGCTTTGCCGCGACCGCCCTTTCCGGTGCAGTTGATGGGTTGGCTACTAAGCTCAGCACCCGGATTGCATACCAGGAACGACCGTTCACAGCCAACACTGCCACGGCATCTCTCCGATTCCTCGGCTCGCCATGGTCATTGGCTTGGGCCTTCGACTGGGGCTTCTTCGGTAGGCGGCAACGTGGTTTCCTCGCCTATCGGGACGTATGGTCACAAACCAAAGTACCCTCGGCGAGTCCACCGCCACCAGACGATGACCCAATAGTGCCGACACTTGCCACGTGGCCGTCGCGGAATTGCACGTCGGAACTGCGCCAGCCGGTATACCCCATTCGGATGCGTGACGCTCTTTCGTCGCTCCGGCCAGGCTTCTGGATGCTCTTGGTCAAGGACTGCAATCACACCCAAGAGCGCCCTGATCGCGTCTAACCCCGCCGCTCGGGCTGCTTCCCAATCGGCGCGAAGCTCTTGGGCCTGAGACACACAGGCCATGAGGGTATCGGCTCGTAGCGGTAGCAATGCCACCACAATCACAGCGAAAACTGCGAACATGCCGACGGCAACCTCGTTGCCGAAGCCTGTGAGCCCCGGCCACACGGTCGTGATCATCGCAGCGAAACCGCCGAGGGTGAAGACGGTCGCAGCGAAGGCCCAGCCCAAAAGGGATGAGCGGCCCTTCAGGGATCGCACCAACATGTGCCAGTGCAAGTCCCTGTGCAGGTGGTGAGCTAGCTCATGGGCTACCAACGCGCTTACGGCGGAAGGAGCTGAGTCCATCAAAGATTGGACAAAGGGCTCACTCAGAACCGCACAGGGTCGTCCCGCGTCATCCAAGACGGCCGCGCCTCCAAGGTCAGAAAGCTTCGCCATGTCATTGTGAGGCACCGTGAATGCGCGAACGTTCGCAACCCCCATCGTCGCGGCCACTCTTTCGACCTCTGGACCTACCCATCCGAGACAGCTTTGCTCGATAGGAGTCCAATCCAGCCGCCGGCGGGTCCTGAGCGAGCTTCGGACTGTCAGCGCTACATACAACCACGCCAACACGCCCACGCCAACCGATATCAGTCCGGCTCGAAGCGTTTCGATTCGACATCGCCTCCTGGCGAAACGTTCGACCGAGGTCCCAGTTTCCCCCTCTGGCCACTGAACGCCGAACGAGGAGATGTTCTTAGACGCGGCTCAAGGGCTCCGGGCAACACCCAAGGGGCGCCCTCCGCCCTCTCGCCGCGAGGCCTGTGGGCTTGCCGCTCCTGTGGACAACCGGGTTGCCCACAGGAGCTTGCACAACCCTCCGGGTTGCGCACAGGGTCCACAGGCCACGATCACCCCTCCTCCTCCCTCCTTTGTCGGTCGCGTCCTCCCCCGTGAGGTGAGGACGCAGGAGAAAGGAGAGCGCATACACACACGCGGCGGTGCCGCGTGGTTGAGCCATTCCGGGCGCATACAACTGACGCGATGCGCATACATTCCGTAGTCGCTCACAAAAGGCTCTGTAGCGCGGTTTGCGGGCTTCATGACCTTGCGAGAGCAGCGATGCATGCGCTGCTCTCGCATTG
>JAJYNV010000329.1 GCA_021786135.1 Bacillota bacterium | reverse complement strand
ATCCCAATTCCTCGCCGGGCCCCGTCAGCCTTCCAGCTTTGCGTGCATGTCTCCCAGAAGCTCGTGGAGGCTCACGCCGGGCTCGCGTGCGAGCCTTGGCAGCAGGAGGTCATTCTCCTTGTCGGCATGGAGCGAGAAGAACTCCGTGATCGCGTAGCCGATCGCCGCGGCGCGCACCGGATCCACCTCCTCCTTGAGAGCGCCTGCCAGCTGCCCGAGCCGCCCGTGCTCAGCGATCATCGCCTGCAGCAGCGGCACGAGCTCCGGAACCTCCAGGCCGCGCCTGTAGATCGTGGCCTCCTCCGCCTCGGCATGCGGCAGGATCTCCTGCGCGAGGTGGTCCTCCAGTTCGCGCTGTACCTCCCTGCCCGCTGTCCCCGATCCCGCGGCCGCCAGGAGCGCCTGCGACGGTTCGCGCAGGCCCAGGAGCAGCGCCGCGTGATGCCTGCGGATCTTCTCGATGGCTGCCTCGTTCTGATCCATGGTTCATCCCCTTCCCAGGTCGTGTCTGGACCTTTGCTAACGGCTGCCGCCGAGGTGCTGGGCGATCTCGAGCAGCTGCATCTCACTCGTGCCGAAGAAGATGCGGCTGACGACGGCGTCGCGCACCCACATCTCGAGCGGCAGCTCACGCGTGAAGCCGTACCCGCCATGGATCCCGAGCGCCCCTTGCGTCACCCGGACGGCCATCTCGCTCGCGAAGAGCTTGGCCTCGGCGGCGGAGAGCGCCGCATCGCGGCCGTGATCGAGGTCGTCGGCCGCCCGCAGCACGAGAAGGCGCGCCGCGTCGATATCCGTGCGCATCTTGGCGAGAGATGCCGCGACGAGTTCATGCTCCCGGATCGGGCGGCCGAACTGCTGGCGCTCGTCGCTGTAGGCGAGTGCCGTCTCGAACGCCGCCCGCGCCAGTCCCACCACCGCCGAAGCGATCATCGTCCGCGCGACGGCAAGCACCTTGAGCACGATCCCGAGGCCGTCGCCCGGCTCCCCCAGCCGCTGCGCCTCCCCGAGCTCGCAGTTCTCGAGGAAGAGCTCCCCCGTGTAGGAGCCGCGCAGTCCCATCGTCGGCATCTGGCGGCCCGGCACGAAGCCCGGCGTGTCGCGTTCGATGAGGAAGAGGGAGAAGCCGCCCCCAGGCTCTTCGCCGCTGCTCGCCAGCAGCAGGGTGAGATCTGCCGCACCGCCGTTCGTGATGAAGCGCTTGGCGCCGTGCAGGCGGTATCCGCCCGGGATGCGCTCGGCGCGGGTCCGGGCGCTCTGGGGCTGGCCTCGGAGCTCGATCTCGAGCTCCGAGCCGGACTCCGGCTCCGTCAGCGCGAGCGCCCCGACCATAGGTGTCTCGGAACTGCAGAGCCGCCCGAGATAGCGTCTCTTCTGCTCCTCGCTCCCGGCGATCAGGAGCGCGGCCGCCACCAGCGAGGCCGCGCCGATCGTGGCGGTGATACCGAAATTCCCCCAGCCGAGTTCCTCCATCACAGCCGCCAGTGTCCTGGCCGCGAGGCCTGGGCCACCGTAGGCTTCCGGCACGTTAGCCGCCACGAGCCCCAGTTCTCCCGCCGCGCGGACGGCCTGCCAGGGCACGTCAGCGGTCGCGTCCGCCTCCTGCCCCGCCGGACGCAGGGTCCGCAAGGCGAACTCGTGCGCAACCTCGCGCAGCATCTCGGCCTCCCGGTCGTCCATGACATCGATGGACATGTCGTTCGCCCCCCCTCCTAGGAGGATGGCATCGAACGCGTGTCCGCACTGTGACCCATGATGCCGCCAGGCTGTGACGCGAGAACCGGAATCTGCGAAGCCGTTCGCGCGCCCGGCGGTCTGCCGCGAAGAGGCGGTCGGATCCTGCTGAAGGAGGCTAGAGAGAGCGCCCTAGCAGCCACCATTTCCGTAGCGCCACGAAGGCCCATACCGCTTCCACGACTCCGAAGGGCCAGGTTCCCGCGAGCCAGCCATAGAGGGAAGATCCGAGACACGCGACGCCGAAGGCGAACGTGAACCAGTGGGATCGCGATTCCAGGGCGTAAAAGACCATCATGAGCGTCACGACGAAAGCACCGTATGCGGTGAGCACACCAAAACCTCCGCATCCAGGTTCGGCAATTGGTCGAGAGTCGGGAAGCGGGCGGACCTCAGCGCCGTTCGGACGTCTCGGCGGGGTGCAGCTGCGGTAGGCCTTTCAGTCGCCGGGGAGCGAGATGCCAAAGCATGAGGACGAAGATGATCGCCCAGGCCGCGTAGGCTGCGTAGCTCAGGTCCCGTGCCAGCCAGACGAGCCACGGAAGCCCTTCCGCCCGGCCGAAGAGGTCGGTCGCGGTCACGTACATGCCCAGGGGGAAGACCATGCTCCAGAGGCCCGGCTCATAGGCCGCGGGGTGCCGGCCGCGCCGGTAGCGCCAGATGCCGAGGAGCACCAGGGCGGGGATCCACGAGCTTCCGTAGGCCCAGAACATGAAGGAGACGCCTGCGATGACCGGCGCCATCTGCTCGAGACCACCCGGCAGGGGCGAGGCGAGGAGGTGCACGCCGGCGAGCACGCTGATCGCCGTGGCCCCCATGCTGATCCAGTAGGCAGGCGTCAGCTCCGCCGCCGTCATGCCGGCGAGCAGCATGCGGGCGGTGATGATCGTGATCAGGACGATGTAGAGCATCGCCCCGATGGCCCAGAAGGCTGCGGCTGAAAGGCGGAGAAGCGCCGGGTCAAGACCCGCAGCCGCAAGCAGCGACGCCGCGATCGAGACCGACTGCGTCGCGACGACCCACATGAGCCAGGAGCCGTTGACACTGGATCCGAGCCGCTCGTCCTTGCCGCCCAGCATCAGGGCGAGCGGGATGGTGTACGTGATGAGGAGCCAGGAGAGCCCGCCGGCCAGCGCGAGGGCGAGGGCCAGCCCGATGTCGCCTGCCGCGATATAGCGCGCCGCGAGCACGTTCGACGCCGCGACGAAGGTGTAGAAGCCGAAGGCTTTCCCGGGCGAACGTGCGTCCTCGCTCACGGCGTCCGCCGCGGTGAGCAGGCGGAGGCCATGGAGCGCGATCAGGACCAGATAACCTGTGGTTGCCGCGACGAGCAGGAAGATGGAGAACGCCTCGAGCCCGAAGACCTGCGCCGCGATGGAGACGATGCCGGTCGCCATGACGAACGCGAAGTAGCCGGGATCGAGGCGCCTAAGTGCCGTGCGACGGGTGGCGGCGACCTGTTCCAGGAGGCACCCTCCTTCGCCCGTCTGCTAAGGGCCTTTGCGTCCTGTCTGCCAGGATGGGGACAGCACGCGGAAGGCGGGCATATCCGATGCGATCTCGCCGCGGAACGCTGCGAGATCGGGGGCATTCGCCGCCACGAGGACGAGACGGTTCGTCTGCTCGATGTCCTCGAGCCGCAGGAGAAGGGACTCGATGTCGTCCGGGATGGCGCCGAAGCGCAGTCTGAGCACTTCCCTGAGGTCCTCGAGATCCTGCCGCAGGATCTGCCGCCTGCGCTCCTCGCGGGCGGCTTCTTGATCTGCCACCTCAATCCCTCCCATCGAAGCGGACGCGAAAGTCAGCGGCCTCCATCCCTGCGGTCCTCCACGTATGCCGCGGCCGCGCCGCGCCGGCGGTACTGCATCGGCGCGCGCCTGAGGTAGGCGAGCGGTAGGCTGAAGATGTGGACGAGCCGCGTGAAGGGCGAGACCGCGAAGAGCGCGAGCGCCGTGAGGATGTGGAGCTGCAGGATGAGCGGCACATGCGCCATCAGGGCGGCGTCGGGATGCAGCAGGAGGACGCCCCGGATCCAGGGCCCGACGGTGGTGCGGTACTCGTAGGGCAGGTGCGAGACGTTGTAGATGAGGGTCATCGAAAGGCCGAGCGCCACCGTGGCGATGAGGAAGCCGAGCGCCACGAAGTCCGCCGGTGCGGTGTTGCGGAGCACGCGGCGCACGCTGAGCCGGCGCCAGAGCAGGACGAGAAGCCCCGCGAGGGCCATGAGACCCGTGATGCCGCCCATCGCCATGGCCGTGAGGTGGTAGAGGTGCTCCGAGACGCCGAGGGCCTCGTAGACGCCGATGGGAATCAGGAGGCCGGCCACGTGGCCGAGGAAGACGAAGATGATCCCCCAGTGGAAGAGGAGGCTGCCGAGCCTGAGGAGCCTCTTCTCCAGGAGCTCGCTCGACTTCGAAGTCCAGCCGATCTGGTCGTAGTTGTAGCGCGTGAGCATCCCCACCAGGAGCAGCATGAGACAGAGGTAGGGGTAGACGACCCAAAGGAACTCGCTCACCGGATCACCTCCTGTAGGCTAGAGGTAAGGCAGGGGATACGGCACCGCAAGGTCTTCCTCTTCGCCCTTGGGCTGCTCGCCCGGTTCGGCCGAGACGGGCAAGGCGGTGAGGATCGCCTGGATGAGCGGCAGGTACGGCGCGTGCTCCCCCAGGCGTTCGGCGATGCCCGCAAGGGCGCGCGCGAGCCTGAAGCCGAGCGGGCGGTCGTCGTATCCCTTTGGCCGTTCGGCCAGGAGCTCGAGCAGGAGGGGGATATAGTCCGGCAGCTCTTGCTCGGGGCACTCGAAGCCGCACCGCCGCAGTTCCTGCTTGAGTTCGATGAGGGCCTGGGCGCGGTCCCGGGCGTCGCCGCGCTCCTGGAAGGTGAGGTAGAGCGAGAGATCCTCGCGGAAGTCGAAGGTGGCGACGTACTGCGCCTCCTGCTCCGTCTCCGGGAGGGCGAGCGCCCGCTCGAGGAACGTTCGCAGGAGGTCGCGCGCAGGAAGCGCCGCGATCTCGCCGAGGGCTCCCCGGATCCTCTCGAACGTCGCGCGGTCGGGATAGCCGAGCAGGAGGGCGCCCGCCTTCAGGAGCTGGCGGCTCATCTCGGTTCACCCTTTGGGGCCGCCCTGAGCTCGATGGGCCGGACGCCCTGCGCAAAGGCACCTGCGGGAGGCAGCACGTCGTCGAGGCTGCAGCCGCCCTGCAGGGCCTGGAGGTCTTCTTCGCCCTCCCTGCGGCCGGTCGGGATCACGAAGCGCTCGTCATACTTGGCGATGCCGAGGAGGCGCACCATGTCCTCCACCTGCTCTTCGGTGAGGCCGGCGGCCGCGAGGAGACTCTCGTCCCGCGGCAGGCCGAGCGTCTTGCCGCGCAGGAAGGCGCGCATCGTCGCGAGGCGCCGCAGCACCCCCCGGATCACATCGACGTCACCGGCCGCGAGCAGGTTCGCCAGGTATTCCATCGGGATGCGCATCGCATCGATCGCCGGCAGGATCTCGTCCGCGGTCGTGGCCGGCCGCGTCTCTTCGAGGTGGCTCATGATCGGGCTCAGGGGCGGCACGTACCAGACCATCGGCAACGTGCGGTACTCAGGGTGGAGCGGCAGGGCGATGCCCCACTGGACCGCCATCTTGTAGACAGGAGACCTCTGCGCCGCCTCGATCCAGGCGTCCGTGATGCCCGCCTCGCGGGCCGCCGCGATGACGGCCGGGTCGCTCGGGTCGAGGAAGACCGAGAGCTGCGATCGCAGGAGGTCCTTCTCGTCCGGCACCGATGCGGCCTCTTTGACGCGGTCCGCGTCGTAGAGGACGACGCCGAGGTAGCGGATGCGGCCGACGCAGGTCTCGGAGCAGACCGTCGGCAGGCCCGCCTCGATCCGGGGGTAGCAGAAGGTGCACTTCTCGGCCTTGTGGGTCTGCCAGTTGAAGTAGACCTTCTTGTAGGGGCAGGCGCTGACGCAGAAGCGCCAGCCGCGGCAGGCCTCCTGGTCCACGAGGACGATACCGTCCTCCTCGCGCTTGTACATCGCGCCCGAGGGACAGGCGGCGACGCAGGCGGGGTTGAGGCAGTGCTCGCAGATGCGCGGCAGGTAGAACATGAAGGCCTGCTCGTACTCGAAGGCGACGTGCGCCTCAAGTCCCTTGAGGTCCGGGTCCTTCTTCGCGTGCTCCGGCGCGCCCGCGAGGTCGTCCTCCCAGTTCGGCCCCCACCGGGGCTCATCCATCGGCTCCCCCGTCAGCTGCGAGCGAGGTCGCGCGACAGGCTGGTAGCGGCGCTCGGGGCTCGCGATCAGGTTCTCGTAGTCGTAGGTCCAGGGCTCGTAGTAGTCGTCGATCTCAGGCAGGTCGGGGTTATGGAAGATCTGCACGAGCTTCTCGATCGGCCCGCCGGCCCGGAGCTGCAGCTTGCCGCCCCGGAGCTGCCAGCCGCCGCGGTAGTGCTCCTGGTCCTCCCAGCGCTTCGGGTAGCCGATGCCCGGCTTCGTCTCGACGTTGTTGAACCACATGTACTCGGCCCCGGAGCGGTTCGTCCACGTGTTCTTGCACGTGACGCTGCAGGTGTGGCAGCCGATGCACTTGTCGAGGTTCATCACCATCGCGACCTGTGCCTTAACCCTCAAGCCAGTCCACCTCCAGAAGGCGTCGCACCACGGTCATCTCGTCCCGCTGGTGGCCTGTCGGGCCGTAGTAGTTGAAGCCGTAGCTGAGCTGCGCGTAGCCGCCGATCATGTGGGTGGGCTTCGGCAGCACGCGGGTCAGACTGTTGTGCGCCCCGCCTCGGTCGCCTGTGGCCTTCGTGGCCGGCACCCCGATCGTCCGGTCCTGGGCGTGGTACATGATCGCGACGCCCTCCGGGATGCGGTGGCTCACCACCGCCCGCGCCGCCACGGCGCCGTTGCGGTTCATGGCCTCGACCCAGTCGTTGTCCTTCACCTCGAGCGCCGCGGCGTCCTTGGGGCTGAGCCAGATCGTCTGCCCGCCGCGGAAGAGCGTGAGCATCGTCAGGGTGTCGGTGTAGGTGGAGTGGATGCCCCACTTGCCGTGCGGCGTCAGGTAGCGCAGCGTCAGCTGCTTGCCGCCCTCGGGCGCCGCGTGGCCCAAGGGGAAGGGATGCACCGTGAGCGGTGGCCGGTAGACGGGGAGCCCCTCGCCGAAGTCGAGCATCACCTCGTGGTCCACGTAGAAGTGCTGGCGGCCGGTGAGCGTGCGCCACGGGATCTCGAGCTCGAC
>JAJYNV010000062.1 GCA_021786135.1 Bacillota bacterium | reverse complement strand
CGCCTCGGACTTCTTCTTGCGCCTTACACTCGGCTTCTCGTAGTGTTCCCGCTTGCGAACTTCGGAAAGCACTCCAGCGCGTTGGCACTGGCGCTTGAAGCGGCGGAGAGCTTGGTCCAAGGTCTCGCCCTTGCCGACCTTGACTTCGGACATTATGTCACCCTCCCCTCCGACATCGCCAATTTGGTTATTCTAGACAAGAATTTCGGCAGCGTCAACTACCCCGGCGGCCAAACCATCTGCCGTCCGCCCAACACGTGGAGGTGCAGATGGGAGACTGTCTGCCCGCCCTCGGAGCCCGAGTTGACGACGAGCCGGTATCCTGAAGGCCATATTCGCCGCTCGGCCGCAAGCTCCTGCGCCGCGGCCGCGAGTCGCGCGACAATGCCGATCTCGTCCTTCGGCACATCCTGCAGCGACGGGTAGTGGCGCCGCGGGATGACGAGGATGTGCGTCGGCGCCTGCGGATTTAGATCCTCAAAGGCGACGACATCCTCATCCTCGTAGATCAGCTTCGTACCGAGCTCGCCCCGCGCGATCGCACAGAAGATGCAGTCCACGCCATCCACTCCTAGGTCTCGCTTTCGCTGCCTGGGCCTGGATTCCTCTCTGCGTGGCGCTCGAGGGCCAGATCGACCAGCCGGTCGCAGAGCTCACGCGCCGAGACGCCGGTCGCCTGCCAGAGCAGGGGGAACATCGAATAGGCGGTAAGGCCGGGAATGGTGTTGATCTCGTTCAGATACACGTCGCCGCTCTTGTCGTCGTAGAAGAAGTCGACGCGTGCGAGGCCGGCCGCGTCGACCGCCTGGAAGGCCCTGAGCGCGTATGCCCGCACGGTCTCCGAGATCTCCTGCGGCACGTCCGCAGGGATCTGGAGCTGCGATGAGCCGTCATACTTCGCCGTGAAGTCGTAGAAGACGCCTGATGAGACGACCTCCCCGACCACCGACGCCTCCGGCCGGTCGTTGCCGATCACGCCGCACTCGAGCTCGCGCGCCCTGATGCCCTGCTCGACGATGATGCGGCGGTCGTAGGCCGCCGCAGCAAGGAGCGCGGCGTGGACATCCTCCGGCCCGGCGACGCGGGTGATGCCCACCGACGAGCCGAGGTTGCAGGGCTTGACGAAGAGCGGGTAGCGCAGATCCCGCAGTCGCTCCGACACGAGCTCGTCGTCACCGAGCTCGCCGCGCAAAAGGACGCGGTACGGTCCAACCGGCAGCCCCGCCTGGAGGAAGACCATCTTCATCACGGCCTTGTCCATCGAGACGGCCGAGCCGAGCACGCCGGCGCCGACGTACGGGAGCCCCGCCATCTCCAGGAGGCCCTGCAGGGTGCCGTCCTCCCCGCGCGGTCCGTGCAGTACCGGAAAGATGACGTCAAGGCGCCCGATCGCGCCGGCCGCCTCGGTGAGCTGGAGCGCCTGGCCACCCGCGGCCCTGAGTCCCGTCCCGGCCTCGCCCTGAGCGCTCTCACCGGTCAGGGCCCGCATCGGGTCGCCGCCCACGAGGAACTTGCCGCCGCGTGAGATGCCGATCGGCACCACGTCGAAGCGCTCGGGGTCCAGCGAGGAAAGCACGAAGTGCGCCGACTGCAGCGACACGTCGTGCTCCGCCGACTGACCGCCGAAGACAACGCCAACCCTAACCCGCCTCGGCAACGCCGCCACCCCCGCCCATGCTATGCCGCACGCCAAACATTCATGCCAGTCTGGCGGCGATCGCCCGCCAATCCCCGTCCGCGGTCTCGTCGATCGTCGTGAGGCCTGCCGAGCGCAGTTCGCCGTCGAAGTCGCGATCCTCGCGCAGGATGCCGCCGAGAATGAGGCGTCCTTCAGGCCCCACGGCGCGCCGCAGCGGTGTGAGCCACGGCCTCAGGCCCCAGCCCGAGATGTTCGCCAGGATGAGATCCGCATGGCGTCCGCCCGCTGGCAGGGTGCCCTGGCGGACATACGCCTTGAGTCCGTTGCGCCGCAAGGTGTCGCGCGTGGCCTCGACCGCCAAAGCGTCGAGGTCGTAGGCGCGCAGAGTCCCTGCGCCCAGCTTGAGCGCGGCGGCACCCAGGATGCCGCTGCCCGAGCCGAGGTCGATGACGTCGTCTGCCGGCCTCAGCCATCGCTTGAGGAGTCGCAGGCACGTGACGGTCGTCGGATGGTCGCCGAAGCCGAAGGCGGCGCCCGGCATGATGGTGAGCACCAGTTCTCCCGGCGCCGCTTGCGCCCTGCCCCAGGGCGGCTCGACCCAGATGCCTGGCACGACGCGCAGCGCCTTGACGCTCCTGCGGTACTCGTCCACCCAGTCCACGGTAGGTGCTGCCGTCACGGCGACCTCAACCGGCCCGAAGTATGGCTCGACGCGCCCGGCGCACAGAGCGAGAACCTGGCCATGGGTCCGTTCGCCCTCGGTGGCCGGCAGGTAGATCGCCACCTCGCTCGGCCGTGACATCGCGGGCGCCACCAGGAGGTCGTCGCCAGGCGGCAGATCTCCATCACCCAGGATCTCGACGCCGTAGGCGCCGACTTCGCGCAGAATCTCCGCCACGGCGTCCACCGCCTCCGGGCTGCACTGCACCGAGAGGCGCGCGAACTCAGCGGAACGCGTCCCGTACCCGTCCGAAGAAGCCGCGATCGTGCTCCCCACCCTTGTGCAGCTCGCGCAGACGCTGCAGCAGTTCCCGCTCTTCGCCCGAGAGGCGCTTCGGCACCTGCACGACGACGTGCACGATGAGGTCGCCGCGTCCGCCGCCCCTAAGGTGCGGCATGCCGCGTCCGCGCAGCCGGATCTCCTGTCCCGGCTGCGTGCCTTCCGGAACCTTCACCTTGATCGCCCCGTCGATACCCTGAAGATCGTACTCCTCTCCCAGGGCCACCTCCGGATAGCCGAGCGCCAGGTCGACGTGCAGTTCCGCATCCTGGCGCGCAAAGCGCTCGTGCGGACGCTCGCGCACGAAGACATAGAGATCGCCCGGCGGTCCGCCGCGCGCCCCCGGCTCGCCCTCGCCCGATATGCGAACGCGCGCGCCGTCGCCGACGCCCGGCGGGATGCGCACCTTGAGCGTGCGCGTCCGGCGCTGGCGTCCGCTGCCATGGCACTGGAGGCATGCCTCCGCCACCGTCTGGCCGCTGCCATGGCATTGCGGGCAGGGCCGCGAGGTGACGAAGCGCCCGAAGGCGGTATCGCGCGCCTGCTGCACCTGGCCCGTGCCGCCACAGCGCGTGCAGCGGCTGGGCTGCTGCCCATCCTTGCCGCCAGTGCCGTGGCAGGCGTCGCAGGCCTCCTGGCGCTGTACCCTGATCTCCCGCTCGACGCCGTGGAAGCAGTCGTCGAGCGTCAGCTCGACGTCGGCGCGGATGTCCTCGCCGCGCACGGGGCCCGCGCGCCGTGCCCCGCCGCCGCCGCCGCCGCCGAAGAAGGCGTCGAAAATGTCGCCGATGTCGCCGAACGGGCTCTGGCCGCCATAACCGCCGAATGGACCCTGGCCGCCGCCGAAGCCTGCACCCGGCCCGTCCGCCGATCCGAACTGGTCGTAGCGGCTGCGCTTCTCAGGATCGGAGAGCACCGAATAGGCCTCGCCGATCTCCTTGAACTTCTCCTCGGCGCCGTTGTCGCCGGGGTTCATGTCCGGATGGTACTGCCGGGCCAGTCGGCGGAAGGCCTTCTTGATCTCCTCGTCGGAGGCGCCGCGCTCGACGCCCAGCACCTCGTAGTAGTCCTTCGCCAACCTTCAGCCCCTCACTCTCGCGCTTTGGCCACGCGCACCAGCGCGGGGCGCACGACGCGGTCCTGGATGCGGTAGCCGGTGCGCACCTCCGACGCCACGCTGCCCGGCTCCCGGTCCGATTCCTCTT
This sequence comes from Bacillota bacterium, assembly GCA_021786135.1. Classification (GTDB taxonomy): domain Bacteria; phylum Bacillota; class Sulfobacillia; order JAJZYS01; family JAJYTV01; genus JAJZQO01. The sequence continues at coordinate 3,150 of JAJYNV010000062.1, read as the reverse complement.
CCCCGATCGCCTCGTGCATCGCTGGATCGAACGGCTGGCCGACGGCGTCGATCGGCTCGAGGCCGAGGCGCCCGAGGGCGTCTTCGAGCTTCTTCTGCACAAGCGCGACGCCGGTGCGCAGCGGGTCGTCCTCGGGGGCCGCCCCGAGCGCCAGCTCAAGGTCGTCCTGCACCGGCAGGAAAAGCGCCGCCGCCTCCTGCTGCAGGCGGAGCCTCTGCTCCTCCTCGTCGCGGCGCTGACGCCGCCTCTGGTTCTCGAAGTCGGCAAGCAGCCGCAGATTCTGCTGCTCGAGTTCCTGTACCTTCTGCAGCAGTGCAGCCACTGCAGACGCATTCTCCTGGCCCGCGGGCTCCGCGGTCCAGTTCTCCTCCTGTGTAGGGCGGTTCATGTCTTCATCGTTTGGCGTACCGGTCCCTCCACCCCGCTCAGTTGATCGCCTGCTCGAGCCCGCGGAAGACCTCCTCGGCCAGTGCCAGGGCTCTCGCGTAATCCATGCGCTTGGGCCCAATGAGGCCGAAGCGCGCCACCACCTCACCCTGGCGCTCGATGCCGAGTGCCACGATCGAAAGCTCACGCGTCTCGGGCAGGCTCGTCTCCTCGCCGATGCGCACGCGCACGCCGGCCTGGCCGCTCGCCTCGAGCAGGAGCTCCTGCAGGGCTCCGGACTGCTCGATGAGCTGTACTGCCTCGCGGATGCGTCCCGGCTCCCGGAACTCGGGCTGCGCCAGGAAGTGCGAGGTGCCGGCGATGCGGATCTGCTCCTCGCTCGCGGCGAGGCAGTCGTGCAGGAAGGAGAGCAGCTCGTCGTGCATGCGCCCCTTGATCTCGCGCGCCACCGCTTCGAGCGTCGTCCGCGTGATGCGCTCGAGGCTCACGCCCTGCAGCTCGCGCGAAAGTGCCAGGAGCGAGCGCTGCAGGCCGCTCGCGTCCATGCCGTCCGGCAGCTCGAGCAGGCGGTGCTGCACGAAGTGATCCGTGACCAGCACCATCGCCACCTGGCCATCGCCGGCCTCGAGGGCGTCCAGGCGACGCAGCCGAGCCTGCCGGACACCGGGCCCGATGCCGACCGCCAGGAAATCGCCGGCCGCGGAGAGGAGCTTCAGTGTCTGCGCGACGAGGTAGTCCATCTCGCGCACCTGCCTGAGATAAAGGAGGCGCATGCGACGGAAGGCTTCCTCGTCCATGGGCCTCGGCTCCATGAGTTCATCCACGTAAAGGCGGTAGCCGCGATCCGAGGGCACGCGCCCCGCGGAGGTGTGCGGCTTGTCGAGCAGCCCGAGGGCCTCGAGATCCGCCATCTCGTTCCGGATCGTCGCCGAGCTCACGCCAAGTCCGAGCGTCCGCGCCAAGGTGCGCGATCCGATCGGCTCGGCAGATGCCACGTAGTCCTCGACGATGGCGCGCAGGACTTGCCGCTTGCGCCGGTCGAGTTCCACATCGACACCTCCCCTCGTTTAGCACTCATCGTATGAGAGTGCTACGTTGAACGTACCATGCAAGAAAAAGGGGTGTCAAGGCAGGAAAGGCTCCGCCACGCGGTGGAGGAGCCACCGGCCAGAGGGGCTCGGCTGCACGCGCCCGGGCCTGTGCTCGAGCAGTCCCTGCCGCTCGAGCTGGCGGCGCACCCCGGGATAGGCCTCGTCGAGCGACAGCCCGAAGCGGCGGTGGAACGCAGCCAGCGTGAATCCATCGATCAGCCTGAGGTGCAGGTAGACCCACTCGCCGCGCCTGCCCGCGGGTGACAGGACCTCCTCTCCCGCCACCGCCTCGCCTTGCACCGCAACCGACCTGAGGTACGGCCCGGGGCCGTCGACGTTCCAGAATCTTCGCCCCGCGAAGTGCGAGTGGGCACCGGGGCCGAAGCCGCGGTAGTCGCCCTGATGCCAGTAGAGCAGGTTGTGGCGCGACCGCTGGCCCGGCCGCGCGAAGTTCGAGATCTCATAGCGTTCGAGCCCGGCCTCATGGCAGGCCGCGGCGACCGCTTCACCCGAGGCCACCACCTCGGCGTCCGAGGGCAGCGCAAGCTGGCCGCGCCGCACCAGCACGCCGAAGTAGGTGCCGTCCTCGAGCTCGAGCGCGTAGGCGGAGAGGTGGTCCGGCCTGAGCGCCAGGGCTTCCTCGGCGTCGGCTCGCGCCTCTTCACGCGTCGATTCCGGGAGACCGTAGATGACATCGATGTTGAGGCGATGGAATCCCGCCTCGCGCGCGAGCCGCACCACCCTACGCGTGTCGTCCGGGCTGTGACCGCGGCCGAGCCTGCGGAGCGTCTCCTGGGAGAAGCTCTGCGCACCGAGCGAGAGCCGAGTCACGCCGGCCCGCCGGAGGGCCCTGAGGCTCCCCAGATCGACGGTGCCGGGGTTGCACTCGAGGGTCACCTCGGCGCCGCGCCGAACCTCATAGCGCCTGCGCACGAGGTCTATGAGCGCGGCGATCCTGTCGGGCGGGAAGAGGCTCGGCGTGCCGCCGCCGAAGTAGATCGACCCGACCTCGCGTCCCCGGTCCTCACCGCCAGCGCGCCTCACCTCCTCCGCGATGCCCTCGGCCATCTCGGCGAGCACTCCTGGCCGCGGCGGCAGGCGGTAGGCGTTGAAGTCGCAGTAGTGGCACTTGTAGGGGCAGTAGGGCATGTGGAGGTAGACCCCGAGCGGCTCAGTCACCGCGGCGCAGGACGGCCATGAAGGCCTCCTGCGGCACCTCCACCTGCCCGAGGCGGCGCATGCGTTTCTTGCCTTCCTTCTGCTTCTCGAGGAGCTTGCGCTTGCGCGTGATGTCGCCGCCGTAGCACTTGGCGAGGACATCCTTGCGCAGGGCGCGGATCGTCTCGCGGGCCAGGACCTTGCCGCCCACGGCAGCCTGGATCGGCACGTCGAAGAGCTGCCGGGGGATCACCTCGCGCAGCTTCTCGCAGACCGCCCTGCCCTGGCTTTGGGCCCGACCCTCATGCACGATGAACGAGAGCGCGTCGACCATCTCGCCGTTGAGCAGGAGATCGACCCGCACGAGGTCGCCCTCGCGCTCGCCCGCAAGCTGGTAGTCGAGCGACGCGTAGCCCCTGGTGCGCGACTTCAGCTGGTCGAAGAAGTCGTACATGATCTCGCCGAGCGGCAGCTCGTAGCTCAGCACCGCCCGCTCCGGCGACGGATATTCGAT
>JAJYNV010000063.1 GCA_021786135.1 Bacillota bacterium | reverse complement strand
GACGCTCAGATGGAGAGGTGATCGGCATGGCGAAGACGCTACAGGAACTCTCCTGCCCGATGTGCCGGCAGGCGGAGCTTGAGGTGCTGGAGGACCTGCTGCAGTGCCCGGAGTGCAACTGGCGGATGTGGCGCGAGGTGGCGCACCGCACGCTCAAGGAGAGTGAGATCCGCGCCCTCGTGCAGGACGGGGAGACGAAGCTGCTCCACGGCTTCACCGCGAAGAGCGGCAAGTCGTTCTCGGCGATCCTCTCCCTCGATGAGGAGGGCGAGGTCAAGTTCCGCTTTCCGCCAAGACCCGAGTTCGATCCGGCGCCGCTGGGGAAGTGCCCCTGTTGCGGCGGCGACGTGATCGAGCGCGAGAGATCGTACTCGTGCGCCAACTGGAAGGACAACCACTGCAAGTTCGCCATTTGGAAGGACCAGGCCGGCCACGCGCTCAAGCGGGACGAGGCCCAAAGCCTCCTACGCGGCAGTGCGATCGGTCCCCTCTCCTTGAAGTCGCGGCGGGGCAAGCGGTTTCGCGCGAGGCTGCGTCTCGACAAGGACGAGGGCAAGGTGGCCTACGAGTTCATCGAAGAGCATCCAGGCCGGCGTTGAAGAGGTGGACGAGGCAAGGAGGCTGAGTGTACCGCCAATGTGCGTACACCAGGCCCTCTCTATGTGAGTGCGACTGGAGGGGGGAGACCGTTGAGCGTGGAGCTGCACGCCAGGCACCTGGCGCGCCTCGTGACGCTGCATGAGGAGGGCCGCGTCGCCGGCCACTCGCAGCGTGTGGAGGAGATCATGCGGACCTTGCTCGCCACACTGCGGGAGGTTGGAGAGCTGCCCGAGGAGGCGACGATCTGGCCGCTCGCCATGTTGCCGCACGACATCGGCAAACTCACAGTGCCGAGCGAGGTTCTGCGCAAGCCCGGCAGGCTGAGCGAGTACGAGCGCGGCTTGATCGTCCTGCACGTCGTCGAGGGGCGCGAGCAGCTCTCCTGGCTCGCCGATCAGACGGCTGCCGCCGGCGATCAGGCAGCGGCCAGCTTCTGGCGGCTCGCCGCGCTCATCGCGGGCGGCCATCATGAGCGAATCGACGGCCAGGGCTATCCTCTTGGTCTCTCGGGCGGGGCCCTGCCGCTCTTCGTGCGAGCCGCGCGGGTAGTGGATGTCTACGAGGCGCTGACCGCCAGACGCGCCTATCGCGAGGGACTCTTCCACGACGACGCCATTCAGCTGATGCGCTTCGAGGAGGGTGGCTTCGACGAGAAGCTCCTTGCCGCACTCGACGAGGCGATGGGGAGAAGGCGGGTCTCCGCGGATTGATGCGAGGCCGTGTCCGCATCCGACGAGCCGCTCGGGGCTGAAGCCCTGGGCGGTTTTCTCCGTTGTTGGGGGTGATTCTCGTGGCCGCAACTGACGAACCGGCGCGCGTCGACGCCCAGGCCCTGCTGAGGCGCCTGGAGGAGGGCGTCCAGAGCGTCATGTCCTCGGAGGGCTGGCGCAGCTTCCTCACCGCCCAGGCGAAGTTCCACAGCTACTCGGCCGGCAACGTGCTGCTCATTCTCGCGCAGAATCCGCAGGCCACCCGCGTCGCAGGGTTCCACACCTGGCGCGACCTCGGCCGCAACGTGAAGAAGGGCGAGCACGGCATCGCGATCCTCGCGCCGGTGTTCCCTAAGCGCGAGCAGGAGCCGCGGATGGAACCGGAGCCTGCCGAAGGTCAGGGCGAGGAGCGCAAGCCCGCCGTTGCGCTCGACAGCTCGCGTCTGCCAGTCCGCTTCCGCGTCGCCCACGTCTTCGACGTGTCGCAGACCGAAGGCAAGCCTCTGCCGGAGCCGCCGGTGCATGAGCTGCGCGGCGGATCGGCCGCTGCACTGGGACTCACGGTGAAGCTGATGGCACTGGCGCAGGCGGAGGGCCTGGCGGTCGCCATACAGCCGCCGGAGCGCATGCCGCGCGGCGCGAAAGGCTACTACGATCCTCTGCAGGGCAGGATCGTGCTCTCCGAGGGCCTCGCGCCGGACCAGAAGGCGAAGACGCTGGCGCACGAGCTGGCGCACCACAGGCTGGAGCACGGCCGCGGTCGCGCGCCGGGGCGCCCGACGGAAGAGGCGGAAGCGGAGGGCGTGGCGTTCGTCGTCTGCGCCCACTACGGGCTCGACACATCGGACTACAGCTTCGGCTACGTGGCCAACTGGAGCCGGGACGAAGGCGGGCCCGCGCTCGTCAAGCAGGTCTCGGCGGCAATCCAGGGAGCTGCCCGCGACATGATCGACGGAATGGAGCCGAAGAAGACGCCCGTGACGAGCCGGGTACGGACTGCGCAGGTCAGGGAGGCCGAGGCGCTGGAGCGGTGAGGGTCAGGCCCTCGCCGAGCTTGCCGCCAGCTGCCCGCGGGACAGCATCTTCCGGGAGAATCGTGATCCTCGGTACAGCGCCAGGCGACGTCTCGCGCAGCTGCGAGGCGTCGCCGTTTCCTTCGGAGGTGCATCACTTGACGCGAGAAGAGCTTCTTGAAGCCGCGCGGCGGGCCTACGAGGCGCATCCGGAGACTGCCGTAACCGCTGGCGACGACCCGTTGCTCGCATTCCTCCTCAATCGGATCGACCAGGCTTACGACCCGCGGCGACCGGTGGAGTCGGCGAAGGACGCGCTCCAGCATGTGGTGATGGCCCTGTTTGTGATGCTGACAGCGCTCTACGCGCTGTAGGTCCTTGGGATTCGCATTTCGACAACTGCGGGCCGTCCTCGCCGATATCAGGAACCGGGGTTTAGGATCCGCTGCATGCCGACAAGAGGCGGATACCGCCCAACCAGCGGAGAGAGGATACTGCCGAGGAGGGTCACGTTTGCCCGTTCGCCGGCAGCCCGCCATAGAGGACCTGAGCAGCCAGATCGATGTGACCAACTCGCTGCTGACGCAGGACGATCCCTTCCAAGGCGATCTGGAGGCGGATGTCCGATCGATTCGTGCGCTTGTGGACCCCTCGGACGATATCATCAGCCAACATCTGCCGAACTCTCCCACACCTGCCGTGCTTGTCTATCAGACGGGGATGGCCGACGTGCGGTCCATGGTTCCGGCCGTGCTTTCGGGTCTGCGCGAGGGCGCATCCGTGCAGTTGCCCGAACTGCGTCGCATCGACCGGCCTCGCGCGGCCGTCAAGGCGGTCCTGCAGGGTGATGCAATCTTGCTTACCGAAGGGAGTACCGAAGCCTCGGTGCTCCCTTTCGCCTCCAATGTTCGCCCGGAAACGCCAGAGGCGGAACGCCTGGTGCGTGGACCGCACCAGGCCTTTACCCCGGAGCTCAACAAGAACCTCGCGTTGCTGCGCAAACTATTGCAATCGAACCGGCTGCATGTGGAGTACCACAGTCTAACGCCCCAGTCGGAGAGCATAGTCGCACTCTGCTATTTGGGTGGAAAGGCACCCGCAGAGGTTCGCGAGGAAATCCTGAAGCGCCTTGCGCACGTGAGCGGCGGCGACTTCACGGACGTCACGTTGCTCAAACCCGCCCTCGCTGACAACTCCCTGTCCCCGTTCGTAAACGTCCAGCTCACAGAACGAGTCGACACCGCCGCGCTCGGCGTCCTGCATGGCCGCTACGCAGTTTTCACCTCCGGATCGGCGCAGGCTCTACTGGTACCCGCGACATTCGTGGAAATGATGAACTCGCCGGAAGATCGCTACCTACCCAGGTATATAGCGAACTTTGCACGCCTGCTCCGCTGGTCAAGCATGATCACGGCTCTCACGCTGGAGCCGATCTATATCGCCATCACCACGATCCATCAGGAGCTCCTGCCAACGCCTCTCGCATTCGCGGTTGCACGGTCACGCACCGGCGTTCCACTACCAGCGTTCGTCGAGGTCCTGGTGATGGCGCTCATCATTGAGGTGTTGCGTGAGGCGGCGATCCGCCTGCCCCATCCCCTCAGCCAGACCATCGCCATCGTCGGCGCCCTGGTAATCGGACAGGCGGTCGTCACGGCGAGTCTGATCTCTGCTCCCGTGGTCGTCATCGTGGCTCTCTCCGGACTCGCATCGTTCGCGATGCCGCAATACGAAATCGCCATGGTCATCCGCATCCTGCGATTCCCAGCCATGATTGCGGCGGCCACGCTCGGCCTCTTCGGCATCGCATCCTACTTCCTGGCGCTCATCCTACATATGGCGAAGCTACGCTCCTTCGGCATCTCCTATCTGGCTCCGCTCGCTCCCTTGCAGCCCGCCCAGTTGTCCCGTATCGTGCGTTGGCATGCTCCCAAACCGACCGAGCCATGATCACCCTCTCTTCTCGTCAGGTCATCACGAGCCGACAGCTTCTCTACATCCTGCTCGTAGCGACCTTCCCAACCGAGGGTATCCTGCTGCCTGGGCCGATCATTCGACAGTTCGGCAAGGACGCGATCTGGGCAGTATTGCTGGGCGCCATCTATGCCGTCGGGCCTCTCCTCTTGTCTCTGTCAATCGTACGGCACACGAAAGGGACATCTCTGATCGACGTCATGCATGGCCGTGTCCGGCTCTTCGGCCGGGGATTGCTCTTGCTTTTCGGCCTGGCGCTGCTCGGGCCCAGCGTGACAATCTGGGGAGGCTACGTGCAGCTCCTACACGTCGACCTGCTCGTGAGCACGCCGGCTTGGGCCATCCTGCTCGCTGCGCTCGCCATCGTAATCTACGGCATCACCGGCGGCCTGGAGGTGGTCAGCCGCGTCTCAGAACTGTTCGTGCCGCCGGCGCTCGTCGCAGTCTTCCTAATGTGGATCGCGGCCATACCTTGGTACCACGTCGGTCATCTGCTTCCCTTGTTGCCGCAGCAGTTGAACGTCCTCATGGTCGGCGCTTACCAGCCGTTCACATTCCTCGCGGAGATCGCCTTCGGTAGCTATCTGGGCACCTTCGTCAAGGACCCCGACGGGGTCATCCGCGCGCTTTCGCTCGCCTTGGCCCTGAATGCCCTAGTACTCATGTTCCAGGTCATGATGCCGCTGCTGATGTTCACCGGGCCGCACGCCAGAATTCTGGCCTTGCCGCCGGTCATCGCCGTGCGAGCGATCCACTTCGGCTTCTTAATCGACCGGCTGGACACGCTCGTGCTGCCTGCGTGGGTCCTCCTCGTCTCCCTCAAGTTGATGGTGTGGGCGTTGGCCGGCGGGAACATGATCGCAGACGCCTTGGGTATCCAGCACTGGCGAATCGTCGGACAGGCTGGCGTCTCGGCGACCGCCCTGTGGAGCTTGCGCCTGCACAGCCTGGGAGACGTGGAGAAGGCGCTCTGGTACGTCTGGTTTGCGACGGCCCTCCCCCTCATCCTCGCTCTGCTCGTAGCCTTCACGCTGATGTACAAACTTGGACGTAAGAAGTTGCCATCCCGTGCGTAAACTCATCCTGCTACTGCCGTTGTGCTTGATGTTGGGAGGATGCTGGGACCAGCAGCCCATCGAACAACTCGGCTTCGTGGCCATGGTCGGTGTCGACGGCACGCCCGGCCACATCCACATGTTCGCACGTACTGTCATCCCGGAAAATCTGCCGAGTTCCATGAGTCCAAGCGCATCCGGAAATCGATCCGCCGGTGTGACCACCTATGAGGGAACTGGGCCGGACCTCTATATGGCGTCGAAAGCGGCCGGCGGGCACAGCCCGAAGCGCCTCTACTTCGGCCAGCTGCAGGCCATCATCGTCTCCGAGTCCTTGGCTTCAGCAGGCGACCTCGGCGACATCCTCGATAACTACGTGCGGCACGCCAAGTGCCGGAACTTGGCGTGGGTGTATCTGGCGACCTCTGCCGACCTTCCTCTAATCATGCAAACGGCGCCAATGAACGCCAACTACCCGGGCGAGGCGCTCGACAACCTGAGCCTGGCAGAACACCTGCAGGGGGGCACCCTCCCTCGACGCACGTTTGAAGTGGTCGATCGACTGATGTCGCCTGGCCAGGACTTGAGTCTGCCCCGCCTGACGGTACGAGACAAGAACTTCGCCCTAGACGGGGCCGATATCTTCCAGGGCCAGCGGCTCGTCGGGCACCTGGACGCCGCCGCGTCCCGTACCTTAGCCCTATTACAGGCACGCGTCCCCCTCTCGTCGCTCTCCATCCCCTGCCAGGCACGCGGCAGCGTTGCTGTCGACCTCACTTCTCCGCACCCGCACATCGGCACGCAGGTGGCGCACGGGCGCGTACAGTCGCTCTGGGTCGACTTGCACACTTCCCTGAATATCAAGCAGATGAGCAGTTGCCCAGGGGACCTGTCGACCTCCGCCTTCCAAAAGGAGATTGCAAGCGCGACCGCTGTCCGCCTCGTAGAGTTGTCCACAAGGATGATGCAGGGGCTGCAGGCCAACGGCAGCGATGTCTTGGGCTTCGGTGAGCAGTTGCGTGAACACGAACCCACTGTCTGGCGCCAGGTGCAGCCAGAATGGTCCAGCAAGATCTTTCGACGCCTTCCGGTCGCCATCCGAGTCCGCGTTACCCCAGACGGCGTAGGGGCACTCGACGGGACTATCTCTTCTTGAATGACCTGCCCGCCGGTTCGTCATCGGGAAGAGAGCCTTCCTGTCCTGGTTCGATTCCAACCGGCCCCGCCACGGTGAACAGGCAGCTTGGCAGGCAGGGTGGTGGCACGTCGAGCGCTGCCCTGGTGACCAGGAAACCATGTCACTCGCTGCGCCGAGCCAGCTGGTCTCGACCGATACGTCCATCCTCACATGCTGCGCCACTCGTGTGTCACCCATCTGCTGCGGCGCGGCGCCCCGCTGGAGGCGATTCGCAAGCTGTTGGGCCACCAGGGCCTGGCGAGCACCCAGGTCTACCTGCACCTGACACCGGAGGACGTGCGGACGGCCCTGAAGCGCCATTCGATCCGGCGTACCTGGTCGCGCGTCTGGGCGACCGCCGTCAGCCGTACCCGCACCTGCCAGGGTGCGCCACGGGGTGAGATACCTACAAGTCGTCCGATGATCTCTGTGAGGGCCGATGTGCCGATACAGGGGACGAATCCGGTCAGCCCTCACTTGATATGCATGGCGTGACGCCCAGGAAGCACCACATCCCCGAGGGGATGTGGTGCTTCCTGCAGTATGGACAAGCACTGCTGTGACCGAGACAGGATATCACCCGAGAGCTGCTTAAGAACGGCTCTGAGTGCCGCACATCGTGCAAGGCCAACGTC
>JAJYNV010000118.1 GCA_021786135.1 Bacillota bacterium | reverse complement strand
CTGAGGGTCATCGTCGAGTCCGTGAAGGACTGCTACGGCGTGCTCGGCATCGTCCACACCATGTACACGCCGATCCCGGGCCGCTTCAAGGACTACATCGCCATGCCCAAGCCGAACCTCTACCAGAGCCTGCACACGACGGTGGTCGGGCCTGGCGGGCTGCCCGTCGAGGTGCAGATCCGCACGCAGGAGATGCACCGCACCGCGGAGTTCGGCATCGCGGCGCATTGGGTTTACAAGGAGGGCCGCTCCGACCCGACCTTCGATCAGAAGCTCGGTTGGCTGCGCCAGCTGCTCGAGTGGCAGGGCGACCTGCGCGACGCGCGCGAGTTCCTCGAGACGCTGAAGATCGACCTCTTCGCTGACGAGGTGTTCGTATTCACGCCGAAGGGCCAGGTCCACAACCTGCCGGCCGGCGCCACGCCCGTCGACTTCGCCTACCGCATCCACACCGATGTCGGTCACCACTGCGTCGGGGCACGCATCAACAGCCGCATCATGCCGCTCGACCACAAGCTGGAGAACGGCGACATCGTCGAGATCCTGACGTCGAAGTCGAGCCAGGGGCCGTCGCTCGACTGGCTGCAGTTCGTGCAGACGTCCTCCGCCCGCTCGCGCATCCGCTCCTGGTTCAAGGCCAAAAACCGCGAGGAGAATGCCAAACTCGGGCGCGACATGGTCGAGCGCGAGGCGCGGCGGGTCAACCTGGATCCCGGCGAACTGCTGAGGCCGGAATGGCTCGACGATATGGCGAGGCGCTTGCACTACGGCGGGATCGACGACCTCTTCGCCGCGGTCGGGTACGGCGGTCTCTCGGCACCGCAGGTGGTGACGCGGCTCAAGGACAGGCTGCCCGAGCCCCCGGTGAACATCCCCGAGGAGGACCGGCAGGCCTTTGCCGACTACGGCAAGCCCACGAACGGGGTGCGCGTCCGCGGTGCGGACAACCTTCTTGTCCGCTTTTCGCGCTGCTGCACCCCGGTTCCCGGCGATCCCATCATCGGCTACGTCACCCGCGGCAAGGGCGTGACGGTGCACCGCGCGGAATGTCCCAACGCCAAGGCGCTCCTCTCGGAGCAGGACCGCATCGTCGAGGTGACATGGGACCAGGGGCTGCAGCAGAACTATCCCGTGGAGATCGAGGTGCACGCGCTGGACCGCGCGGGTCTCTTGGCGGACGTGGCACAGGCGGTCGCGGAGACGCGTCTCAACATCCTCTCCGCGCGCGCGCGGGGCTATCGCAACCGCACGGCCCTGGTCCAGGTGGTCATGGAGATCCACCATCTGGGCGAACTTCGCGGCATCATCGAGCGGCTCCGTCATCTGCCCGACGTGTACTCGGTCGAACGCGTCGTTTCGGCCAAACGGGCTTGAGATCCGGCTGGCCGGTCCAGGTCGCCCGAATCCCGGTGCCGGCGGGAGGAGAGGAGGTAGCGGTTTGGAGATCCTGATGGGCCGCATCTATGACGCGACGCCGGACGGCACCCGGCGCGTGCTGGTCGATCGGCTCTGGCCGCGTGGCGTGCGCAAGGATGGAGCGCCCTGGGATGTGTGGCTCAAGGAGGCCGCGCCGTCGTCGGACCTCAGGGTCTGGTACCACGCGCATCCCGAGGCGCGCGAGGAGTTCCGCCGCCTCTACCTCGAGGAACTCAGGTCCCTGAAGGGCCAGGCAGCCCTTGCGGAACTCGCCGCCTTCGCAGGCGACGGCCGCATTGCGCTTCTCACGGCGCGACGCGAACTCGAGCCGAGTCATGTGCCCGTCCTGCGCGAGGCCGTGCTGGCCTGGCGGCATTCCTAGGAGGTCTTGCCCAAGTCGCGCAGCGTCCGCACGTCAGAGCGGACCTGACGGTAGCCTGCGGTCGGATCCGGCAGGTGCGGGCAGTAGGGATCGCTCTCGAGGTAGTCGCCCGTGATGGCGTAGGCCCTGCTGCGGGAGCCGCCGCAGATTTCGCGGTACTCACAGATGCGGCATTTGCCGCGCAGCCGGGTCCGGTCGCGGAGCGCGAGCAGCACATCGGACGTACGGTAGAGTTCGGAGAGCGGCGTCCGGCGCACGTTGCCGAGCGCGAGGGGCAGGAAGCCGCTCGGATAGACGTTGCCCTTGTGGCTGATGAAGATGAACCCGTCGCCGTCCGTGACCGGCCGCGGCGCCCGGCCGACGCGATCCATGCCGTGGCGGATCGTCGACTCGTCGTCCCCTCGCCGCTGGCGCAGCACGCGCCGCCACTGCGGGGCTTCAGTCGTCTTGACGTCGCAGGCCGCTGAGCGCGCGAATTCCTCGAGCCAGGTGAGGGCGTCCTCGGTCTCGCGCGGGCCGAGGGCGTCCTGCGCGCGACCGCGCCCCACGGGGACGAGGAAGAAGACGCTCCAGAGCACGGCTCCGAGGTTTGCCACGAGAGCGCCGAGCTCGGGCAGGGCGTCCTTGTTGTAGCGCGAGACGGTCGTGTTGATCTGGAGCGGCAGCCCGAGGCGGCGGAGGTCCTCGATCGCTCGGAGGGTGATGGCGAAGGAGCCTTCCTGGCCGCGGAAGAAGTCATGGGTCTCGGCTGTCGCACCGTCGATCGAGAAGGCCCAGCGCGCGAGCCCGGCCTCCGCGCAGGCCTCGATGCGCTCGCGGGTGACGAGCGGCGTCGCCGAAGGCGTGATCGAGATGCGCAGGCCTTTCACCTTGGCGGCATAGCGGATGATCTCCTCGAGATCCGGCCGCTTCATCGGATCGCCGCCGGTCAGGACGAAGTTCGGCTGCGGGCGCATCGACGCGATGTCATCGATCAGCTCTTTCGCCTCGGCGGTGCTGAGCTCGTCTCTGTCGCGCAGGGGGACGGCGGCGGCGCGGCAGTGCTTGCAGGCGAGATCGCACGCCTGCGTCGTCTCCCAGATGACAATGAAAGGCGCGTCCGCGTACGGCGATGCGGCCATGGTGTCGCCTCCTGGGGCGGGGATTGCAGGACCATCTTGCGCCGCCCGGTGGGCAGAGGCCGTGACGGAGGTCACGCGGGCGTTGTCCGGGATGGACAGGTCATGGGCGGCTCGGCAGTAAGAGCGTCCCGCAACCGAACGGTGCCGCGCGGCATTAATATCGGTGTGGGAGCAGGCATGATGCGGGAGGGATCCCTTTGAAGCGTTTGACGACGACGGCCGCGCTTCTGGCCTGTGGGCTGCTCATCGCGGCTTGTGGGACCGAGCCCACCGCGGTGGGCCACAAGACGTCCGCCAAGGTGACCCATGCCGCTGGGCCCTGGACCTGCCTGTCCGCAAGTCCGCCGAGCGTCGCCTCGAGCCCGACCATCGTCCGCAGCAGCCGCGCTACCGCAGGCGGGACATGGATCGAGGCGGCGTCCGACGCCACGAAGGGATGCGTCGCCCTCTACCTGGCACCAGCTGGTTCGACGAAGTGGCGGGCGCAGCAGGTGACAGCCGACGCCTCGGGCGGGAATGGCGTGAGCACGCTGCAGGTCGCGGCCTTCGGCCAGAGGCGCATCTGGGTGCTGGCCCAGGGACTGCCGGGCGCCGGGCAGGCGCCGGCCTTCCTCTTCCGCACGCAGGACGGGGGCGGGACGTGGCAACCCCTGACGCCTCACCAGGGTCGGGTCTTTCCGGGTTCCGACGTACCGCTGAAGATGAGCTTCACTTCCGCGACGGACGGCTTCATCACGGATCTCAACGGCTTTTACGGCCCTCCGCGCGTCGAGGTCTACCGCACGGTCGACGGCGGCGTCACGTGGACGCTCAGCGCGTTCAGCGTGCCGCAGCAGTATGCAAGCGCTCTGGGCAACGGCACGGTGACGCCGCCCGCCTTCCGGAACGCGCGCCAGGGGACCCTCCGGGTGACCGGGACGGTGAACGGCCAGACAACGACACTTGTCTATGGCACCGATGATGGCGGCACGACATGGGTACTCGAGCGGCAGAGCACCAAGGCCAGCGGCGGGTGAAGGACCGTGGCGGGGTGTGCGGGCAGCCGCGACAGGCACTCTGTGCTATGATGCCCGCCAGAGAGATGTGACCTCTGTGCCGTTGTGAGGGGGATGGGCTTGCGGGCGGTAGCCATGCGCGTCGCGAGGGCCCAGGTGCTGGTGGGTGACGAGGCGGTGGCCGCCATCGGCCGGGGACAGGCGACGCTCGTCGGCTTCGGCCGGGAGGACGGTCCGGGAGACCTCGACTGGATGGTTTATAAGCTCCACGCTCTGCGCATCTTCGCGGACGAGAGCGGCCGCCTCCGCCATAGCGCCGACGATCTGGGCCTTCAGCATCTCGTCGTGCCGCAGTTCACGCTCTATGGCGATGTCGCCCGCGGCCACCGCCCGGACTTCGGCCCCGCTTTGCCGCCCGATGCGGCAAAGGCGATGTGGCGGGAGTTCCTCACGCGCTTCGGGACGGCCGAGTGCGGCATCTTCGGCGCCGATATGCGCTTTCTCTTGGAGAATGACGGGCCGGTCACGATTCTCCTCGACTCGCGCTCCGGGAGGGAGCGCCAGAGCGCGGCGGGCGCCGCTGCAGATGGGAGGTAGGCCTGCGTTGGAAATCCGCAATGCGACCTTCGGCCCGTTTTCGACGAACTGCTATCTCGTATGGGAGGATCCAGCCCACGCGGTGCTGATCGACGCCGGCTACCTGCCGGAGGCGATCGCCGCCAAGGCCCGCGGCCTCGCGCTCACCGTGGACGCCATCCTGGTCACGCACGGCCACGGGGACCACATGCTGGGCGCCGAGGTGCTGAGGGAGATGTTCGCCTGCGCGCTCTACTATCCGGAGGCCGACCTGCCCTATGCGACAGGCGAATTCCTGGGCGAGACCTACCCCGTGCCGCACCCGCAGCACCTGCTGCGAGGCGGGGAGAAGCTCGAACTCGGGGGACTCACTATCGATGTGCTCCGTGTGCCGGGGCACACGCCGGGACACGTCGCGTTCAGGATCGGCGACGACCTCTTTCCCGGCGACTGCCTCTTCTATGACTCGATCGGGCGGACAGATCTCGAGGGTGGCGATAGGGAGAGCCTTTACCGCTCGCTCGGGGAACTGCTCGCGTTGCCGGACGAGACCCGTGTCTACCCTGGGCACGGGCCGCGCACCACGATCGGGCGCGAGCGTTGGGAGAACCCGTTCCTCGCCGGGCTCTGAAGTTCAGGGGCCGGGCCAGGCGCGCTCCTCGGCCCGCAGGCGGTACCACGGCTCGTCGCGCCCTGCGTAGTAGCGGCGCACCCAATCGCCGGTCTCGGCCATCCAGGCGCGCATCGGGGTCCAGGCGAAGTCGAGGGCGTCTTGTGCGGCCGACACGTCGACCGCGGCCCGATAGGGCAGCGGCATCCTGTAGACGCCATCGGACGCGAAGGGCGACCGGTCGAGGTCCTCTCTTCGCGCATAGCGGATGTCCGGCTCCCGGCCGAGGAGCTCGGCCATGAGGCCGAGGTATTCCTCATAGGACCAGAGTTCGGGCTGGGCGGCGTTGTACACCGCCACGGCCTTGGGCGGCCGGACCGCAGCGGCCGCCAGGATGCGGGCCACATCGCCCGAGAAGCCGACCTGGCACGGGCCCGCGTGGAGGCGCGCAGACGTGGGGAGCCAGATCGGGCCGCCGTCCTGCGTGCGGAGCCAGAACCAGGCGAAACGCCCGTCCTCGGTGTAGGGACCCATGATCTGCAGCGCCGGGCGCACGATCGTGAGGGGCAGGCCGCGGACGAGGCAGGTCTCCTGCAGCCTGGCCTCCAGGCGGCGCTTGCCCTGCACGTAGCGTGCGTGCGGGGACTCGTCCCCTCGGTCGTCCGGCAGGGCGGCCAAAGGCGCATCGCTCTCGCGCAGCAGCGCGGACGGGCCGCGCAAGGCCGCGTCGAGGCCCGGGTAGACAAAGGCCGTGCTGGTCACCACGTAATGTCCGATGCGGTCCTCAAGGGCGGCCAGGACGGACTCCGTGTCCTCAGGCACGTAGGCGACATTGTCGATCAGGGCGTCGAACGTGCCGCTCGCAGCGCGGCGCACAGCCAGGGAATCCTTGCGGTCGGCGAGAACGTGGCGGGCTCCCGGCACGTCGATCGCGTGATGGCCGCGCGACAGCACCACGACGTCATGTCCTTCATGTACGAGATGCGGCACAAGCTGGCGGCCGATCAGCCCGGAGCCGCCGATGACGAGGATGCGCATTCGCCGAAGACCCCTTTCGCTTTCCTGCTGCTTCGGGCGCTGCGCCGCCTGCACCTCCTATAGTGACCGATCGGCCGTTGATCAGGGGCATTCCGCCTGCTGACCCGCTTGCACCGAGATGTACAATGTACGGGGTGAAGTTCAAGGTGACGAAGGCACCGCAGACGCTGGACGGCTGGTACTGCCTGCATAGCCTCTACCGCATCGACTGGCCGCGCTGGCAGGCGCTGGAGGTCCATGCGCGCGAGGCACTGCTCGCGGAGGCCGAGGAGCTGATGGCCAAGGAGCAGGCGAAGCAGACCTCACACCTGGGCTCGAGCGGCCACTACTGGGTGCTCGGTCACAAGGCCGACCTCATGGGCATCTACCTGAGGCCGACGCTGGAAGACCTGGCGGCGGTCGAGAACGCCTGGGCCAAGAGCGCGATCGGCAGCTACCTCCTTCCCGTCTACTCCTACTTCTCGGTGGTGGAACTCTCGACGCACACCTCGGCGCCGCGCACCGAGGAAGCCATGCGCGAGGCGGAGGCGGCTCTGCGTGAGCGGCTCGAACCTGACCTTCCCCAAAGCCGGTACGTCTGCTTCTATCCGATGAGCAAGCTGCGCGGCGAGGAACGCAACTGGTACATGCTCGAGTCCGCGGCGCGCAGGGATCTCATGCGCAGCCATGGCGTCATCGGCCACAGCTACGCCGATCGGGTGCGGCAGATCATCACGGGGTCGATGGGCCTCGATGACTGGGAGTGGGGCGTAGATCTCTTTTCCGACGATCCTCTGCAATTCAAGAAGATCATCTACGAGATGCGCTTCGACGAGGTGAGCGCTGTGTATGCGCTCTTTGGCTCCTTCTTCGTGGGCATGCGACTCGGGTCCGGGGACCTTCGCCGGTACCTCGCGAGCGCGTGAGGCGGCGTTAGAGATCGCAGGAGACGCAGGCGGCCATGGACATGCGGCCGGTCTTCAGGACCAAGGCGGCGCCGGAGCGGAACTGCACAGCGCGCCTCGCTGCCCGGGTCGCCGTCGCGCGAAGGATGCGCATCCTGCACA
>JAJYNV010000319.1 GCA_021786135.1 Bacillota bacterium | reverse complement strand
CGATCTCGGCCGAGCTGATGTTCTCGCCGCCCGAGATGATGATGTCCTTCTTGCGGTCGACGATCTTGATGTAGCCCTCGGGGTGGATGAAGGCCATGTCGCCCGTATGGAGCCAGCCTCCGCGCAGGGCGGCCCAGGTCTCCTCGGGCAGGTTCCAGTACCCGTCCATCACGCTGTCGGCCCGCACGAGGAGTTCGCCCACAGACGCGCCGTCCCAGGGCAGCTCCTCGCCGAGCGGCCCCTCGAGCCGCACCTCCACCCCGACCATGGGCAGGCCGGCGAAGCCCCTGAGACGGTCCTGAAGCTCCCTTGGCGCGTCGCGCAGCGTGGACTTGATGCGCGCCACAGAGACGACGGGTGCGCTCTCCGAGAGGCCGTAGCCGCCGAGGTACTCCCCGCTCAGCCCCTCCATGCTGGCGGCGACGAAGCTCGAGGGCGACGGCGCGCCGCCGACGTTCATCTGCCTGAGGCTCGAGAGGTCCCGCATCCCACGCGTGGGCTCCGAGAGCAGCATGCCGACCATCGTCGGCACGAAGGCGGCGTTCGTCACCCGGTACCGCTCGACGAGCTCCAGCACGGTCGCCGGGATGAAACGGCGCAACATGACGTGCGTTCCTCCGAGCGCTGTCACGTAGTGCGGCGTGCCCCAGCCGTTGACATGGAAGAGCGGGATGGTATGGAGGAGCACCATGCTGTCGTCGATACCCATGCCGAAGCCGCACTGCAGTGCATGGAGGTAGAGGCTGCGGTGGGTGAGCGCGACGCCCTTGGGCCGCGCCGTGCTGCCGGAGGTGTAGAAGATCTCGGCGATCCGGTCCTCGTCCACCTCGTCGTCGATGGACCGCGGCTCGGCAGCGGCGAGCAGTTCCTCATAACCCTCATAGCCCTCGTGGCTTCCCTCGATGCGGATCTCGACCGCTCTGAGCCCCGGCAGGCGACGTCCGAGTTCGGCCGCCCAGGGCTCGAAGTCCGAATCGAAGAGCAGCACGCTGGGGCGACAGTCCCCCGCGATATAGGCGATCTCGTCGAGGGTGAGGCGAATGTTGAGCGGCACGAGCACCGCACCGAACTGGACGACGCCATAGTAGGCCTCGAGCAGGGGATGGTTGTTGTAGGCGAGCACGGCGACCCGGTCGCCGGGCTTGACGCCCATCGCCTTCAGGGCCGCCGTCAGACGCTGGGCGCGCTCCTTGAACTCGCGGTAGGTCCAGTGGCCGTCCTGGTCGATGACGCCGATCTTGTCGCCATAGAGGCTGGCCGCGTGATCGAGGAAGCGCCGCACGTTCAGGGGCACCTTCATCCCGTCGTCCTCCCCCGCGCGAGAAACCGGTCCCGGCCCAGCGACCCCGGACAGCCGCGGGACGATCCAGACCGACCGGTTGGTACGGGGGATTCGCCAGCCTGGCAGCGGATCCTGCGCCCCCTGGCGCTGAAGGCCGTGGACATCCAACGGCGCCAGGAATAGTCTCGGAGCGGGAGGTGCTGCCGGGATGCCGCTCGCGAAAGCGTGGCGCCGGCTGGCCCGGTCCGCGGCCGCAATGGCCGCGGCAGTTGCTCTGGCGCTACTCTTCTGGTGGCTCCCTGCGCGCGCCAGGACCGGCTACTACATCCCGGACACGCGCGGCGTCGTCAGCATGGTGCCCCCTGACCTCACGGCGTTCTGGGTCCGGCCGTGGCCCTGGGATACAAAGCCGCCGCCGGCCGACGTCACCCTGGACCTGCCGGGCGGCCAGATCTCGGCCGCGACGGAGGCCTCCCCCGTGTCGTTCTTCGCGCCGCGGGCCGTGGCGGTCAACCTGCGCATCGACAGCATCGCGTCCGCCCTGCAGGCCGGCAGCATCGCAGGCATCGGTGTCAGTTGGCCGGGCGGGGCCGTCTACCGGCCCATGCGGCACCTCTGGGCCGTGCCCGCAGGCGCTGTCGCCGGGGCACCGGGTTTTGCGGCGATGATCATCTCCGCGCTGCCTGAACCGGTCTGGCCTCTGGCCGTAACCCTCAACTCCGTGCCCGAAGATGTGCTGGCGGTTGCCGCCGCAAACCCCACCGCAGGGCCCTGGCGCGCCCCGCGCTGCGTCTCCGTACCGGACGTCGTCGTGGCGACTGAGGGAACACCGCGACACCTCACAGCGGTGTTGCGAGCCATGACGCCCGGCGCCTGCCGTGCGGTCAAGGGACCGGAGGTGCTTGTCCTCGCCGGCCGGCCGCCGAAGGGGCCGATCGCCTACGTCTTCGAGCCCATCCTGGAGGTGCGCAGGCAGGGCCGGACGACCACTGTCGCCCAGACCGATTTTCTCTCCGGAACCGGCATGACGCCGACCGCCTTCAACTGGTGGCGCTTCGTCGAGGCTGCAAAGTGACTCGACCCCTGGGCTCGCGGCGCCGCGCGACACGGCCCTCTACTTCTTGTCCGGCGCAAACGCGAGCGGCTCGCGAAGCTCCAGCGGCTCCGCGGGGGGCTCCGTCGCCTCGCCCTGCCGCAGGGTGAACGTCACCTGGCTGAGATCGTCCGGCAGCGCTGGCCAGATGATGAAATCGAAGCCGTAGACGCCGCTACCGCCGCCATGACCGCCCCAATAACGCGTGCGGCATTCCGGCCGGTCCACCTCGAGTTCGAGCGTGCCGTGCGGGATCCGTCGCCCGGAGGCTGCGAGCTCGAGGTGGACGACGCTCGCGTTCTCGTACTGCAGGCAGTGCGTCAGGCTGCAGGTGACGCCCTCGCGCTCCGCCCGGCGCATGATCTCGAGGACGCGGCGGAGCCCTTCTGGCATCGGCGGCTGGTCTTCACGTCGCGGGAGCCCAGCGAGATTGGCGAAGAGGCTCCGCAGGCGCGACTCGTCGCTGCCGAACTCCCCGGACCACTGCCGCAGGCGATCGGCGCCCGGGTGGAGCCGCTCTCCGGCCGCAAGGCGGTCGCGCTCGGCCAGGAGACGGCAGATTTCCTCGTCGACACGTGCGGCCTCTTCGCCGTAGGGGCCTTCCGGCTCCATGCGGGACCAGGCACCGCCCAGGCTGATCATCGCGCTTCCTCCTTCGCGTCCGCTGGTCTCGCCGCCCTCGGGCGGAGCGCAAGTCCATGTTGGCCGGCGAACACCTCGAACTCGCGCAGGGCGCGCTCCGCCAGCTCCGCCTTGCGCCGCTCCTTGCGTCGTGGGGGATCCGGCAGGGGATCCATCAGGCCGAAGGCGACATGCATCGGCTGGAAGGACGCCGGGTCCGAGGCAGAAACATAGCGCAGGAGTCCGCCGATCGCGGTCGTCGCGGGCCAGACGAGCGGCTCCTCGCCCTGAAGCAGGCGGCCCAGGTTGATGGCCGCGACAAGTCCGCCGGCCGCCGCCTCGACGTAGCCCTCGCTGCCGATGATCTGGCCGGCGAAGAAGACGTCGGGCCGCGTCCGCGCCTGCAGCGTCGGCAACAGGACCGAGGGACTCTTCAGGAAGGTGTTGCGGTGTATGACGCCAAAGCGCTCGAACTCCGCCTCCCTGAGCGCCGGAATCAGGCGGAAGACCCGCTCCTGCTCGTGGAAGCGCAGACCGGTCTGGCAGCCAACGAGATTCCACAGGCTCCCCGCGGCATTCTCCCGCCGCAGCTGGAGCACAGCGTAAGGGGGGCGCCCGGTCCTCGGATCACGCAGCCCGACGGGCCGCATGGGACCGAAGCGCAGGGTGTCCTCACCGCGCTGGGCCAGCACCTCGACCGGCAGGCAGGCCTCGAAGTAGCGCTCGTCCTCGAACGACTCGCGCTCATGGCCCTCGGCCGAGCGCAGCGCCTGCCAGAGCGCCTTGTACTCCTCCTCGTTCAGCGGGCAGTTGGCGAAGGCGTCTGGCTCCCCCTTGCCGTAGCGGCTCGCGAAGTAGACCTGGGACCAGTCGACCGACTCCTCGGTCACGATCGGCGACGCCGCATCCCAGTACGCCATCTCGTCCTGGCCGCTGAACGCGAGGATCGCGTCATGGAGCGCAGGCGACGTGAGCGGTCCCGTGGCGATGATCGCCGGCCCCTCGGGTATTCCCGCGGCCTCCTCGCGCACCACCTCGATGCGGGGGTGCCGCTCGAGCGCCCGCGTCACGTCGGCGCTGAACTCCCCGCGGTCCAGGGTCAGGGCCGTGCCGCCCGGGATGCGATGGCGCTCGCCCATCGCGATGATCAGCGAGCCCAGCCGGCGCATCTCCTCCTTCAGGATGCCGACCGGGTGATCGAAGGCGTCGGAGCGGAAGGTGTTGCTGCAGACGAGTTCGGCGAACGCAGCGGTGTGATGGGCTGGCGTCGATCGGTTGGGCCGCATCTCGACGAGCCGTACGCTGTGGCCCCTCTCCGCCAGCTGCCAGGCCGCCTCGCTCCCGGCCAGCCCGCCGCCGATCACGGTGACGTCGGTCATGTCAGGCTCCTCTCGTGGGATACGAAGAAAGCCCCGACGGGGCTCCTCGTCAGGCTACACCTTAGCACCAGGGCTATCTGGAACCAACTCCTCCGCTGCCCAGGGGGTCGCACCGGCCGGCCTTAGCCTAGCCGATGACGGTATAGACCTCCCGCTCGCGCCCTTCAAGGTTCGGCAGGATGCGGTTCTCGATCACTGCCTTGAAATGGGGCGTCTCGCGGTGGGCCTCGAGCGCCCTCTGGTCGAGATACTGCTCGTAGAGCAGGATGCGTCGCGGCTCCGATGGGTCCTGATGCACCACGTACTGGCTGCAGCCGCTCTCCGCGCGCGCCAGGGGAGCGAACTCCCTGAGCGCCTGCGCCACCTCGTCCTCCCTGCCTGCACGGACCAGGTATCTCGCCACGAGTGCGACCATGTGTCTACCTCCCAAGTTCCTTCCGCTGAGAAGAGATATGGTGCCCTGTGCCTCGCCTCCTGCCAGCCGCCGCTCCATTTCGCCGTGTGTCGCAATCGGCCTTGGGACGTCCTGTGCCGGCATATACCTCTCTCGGCGCCCCGGCCCATTCTGGAGCGAGGCGGCGCCAAGGACCCGTGACCCTAGGGAGGTGGGTTCATGCCGTACAGCGCCGAGATCAGCCGGACGAACCCGTCCTGCTTCCTCTTCCTGATCGACCAGTCCGGTTCGATGGCAGACCCCTGGGGCTCTGCGCGCAGCGCCAGCGGCGAGAGCAAGGCGCGGCAGGTGGCGACGATCGTCAACAACCTTCTCCGCAACATCGTGCTAAAGTGCTCGAAGGACGAGGGTGTGCGCAACTACTTCGACGTCGGGGTTATAGGCTATTGCGACGAGGTGGGACCGGCGTTCGGGGGGCCCCTCGCCGGCCGGCCGCTCGTACCGGTGGCGGACCTCGCGGACGCGCCGCTGCGCATCGAGACCCGCCGGCGCAAGGTGCTGGACGGAGCCGGCGGCACCATCGAGCAGGAGGTCAAGTTTCCTGTCTGGTTCGATCCCGTCGCCCACGGCGGCACGCCGATGTGCCAGGCCTTCGCGCAGGCGCGCGAGGTACTGTCCGGTTGGACGGATGCTCACCCCTTCAGCCACCCGCCGATCGTCTTCCACGTCACCGACGGCGAGTCGACCGACGGCGATCCCACGCTCGCCGCGGAGAGCCTCCGCCACCTGGGCACGTCCGACGGCGACCTGATGCTCTTCAATATCCACATCTCGTCCCACCAGGGCAGGGAACTGAGCTTCCCCGCCCAGGACCCCGGCGTCGAGGATCCCTACGCGCGCCTCCTCCACGGCATCTCGAGCGAACTCCCCGACGCGATGCGCTCGCATCTGGAGCTTGAGGGCTACGCGGCGCCGCCCGGGGCGCGCGGCTTCATCTTCAACGCGGAGCCCGCGGCGCTCGTCAGCTTTCTCGATATCGGCACCCGCCCGGCCAACCTGCGCTGAGCGGCATGGCGACCTACCGGGTGCTCTCCCTGCCGAAGGCGGGATCGTCCGTCCGGGAGAACGAGGACGCCTGGTCCTGCCGGCAGGACCCAGGCTCAGTCGGCTGGCGCTTCGCCCTCGCGGACGGCGCCACCGAGTCCTCTTTCGCCGGGCTCTGGGCCACCATGCTGGTGCGCGCCTACGCGCAGGGAACCTGGCGGCTGGACGAGGAGCCTCAATGGCAGCTCGAGAACCTGCGCAGACGCTGGCTGACCGTCGTCAGCCGACGCCCGCTGCCCTGGTATGCCGAGGAGAAGGTGCGCCTGGGTGCCTATGCCACCTTTCTCGGCCTCGCCCTGAGCGCCAACCCCCACGGCCACCGCTGGCAGGCCGCCGCGGTGGGCGACACCTGCCTCTTCCACCTGCGTGGGGCATCTCTCCTCGCCTCCTTCCCGTGCGCGTCGGTCGACGAGCTGCCCCTGCGGCCGGAGGCGGTCTCGTCGCGCCCCGGCGCCGGGACCCGATTCCTGCGCGCCGAGGGCGACTGCCGCAGCGGCGACCGCTTCCTGCTCGTGACGGACGCCCTGGCCCACTGGTGCCTTGAGCGCGCCGCACAGGGCGGCCGTCCCTTCGCCACCCTCGTGCGCCTCACCAGCGCAGGCCCGAGGGCCTTCGCCGGCTGGGTCGGGACGATGCGCCGGCGCGGCGAACTGCGCAACGACGACGTCACCCTGATCGCTCTTTCCTGCCAGGAGCCAAAGCCATGCCCGCCCAGCTGAGCGCCTACCAGGAAGCGGTAGAGCACCCGGAGCAGGCGTTTCAGGATCCCCTTCTCCGCCGTGCCATCGTCGAGTGCGACCCTCTCGGCCTGCCGAAGGCGCGCAGCGGCAGCATGGCTGTCGTCTTCCGTCTGCGCGGCGCGGATGGCGAATGGGCCGTGCGCTGCTTCCAGCGCCTCATGCCCGAGCAGGGCGCCCGCTACGCAGAGATCTCGCGCCATCTGCGGGGCGGCCAACTGCCCTACTTCGTCCCCTTCGCCTTCGAGGAGCGAGGCATCCTGGTCGGCGGACACTGGCAGCCGATCGTCAAGATGACGTGGGCACGCGGGGAGCGGCTCGACGCCTACATCGAGCGTCACCTGGGCGACCGCGAGGCACTCGGCCAGCTCGCGACCGAGTGGCTCCGGATGCTCGAGGCCCTGCGGCGGGAGGGCGTCGCGCACGGCGACCTCCAGCATGGCAACGTTCTTGTCGACGGAGGCAGGCTCGTGCTGCTCGACTACGACGGCATGTACGTGCCGGCGCTCTCGGGGAAGCCGTCGCTCGAGCTCGGTCATCCCAACTACCAGCACCCGGCGCGGGGGCACGGCGAGTTCAACCACGCCCTC
>JAJYNV010000430.1 GCA_021786135.1 Bacillota bacterium | reverse complement strand
ACCACATTCTCGCCTATGTAGGAGTAGTGGATGCCGTCAGGTTCCCGGAGCGACGCGCTGCTGCCGTTGACCACCGCATCAGCCTGGAAGTTTCCTTGGGGGTTCGAGAACAGATTCCACGTTGAAACGAAGGTGGCGTTCGGCTCTGAAGTCACCACCGTCTGGTAGATGGTGTTCAGGAGCCCTATCCCCTGGCTGTAGTAGGTCGACCCCATGACCGGCAGCCCGACCCACAGGACGTACGCGCCGCTTGCCGTTGCCTCGCTCACCAGCTGGCGCACCCGGTCGAGGTAGGCGTTCTGCCATGCCGTCGTCGGGAACTCTACCGCCGAGCCCTGGACATCCATGCCCTGCTCGTCGTCGCCGCCGAGGCTGATAAGCACGAGCTGCGGGTGATATGCCTGCAGGTACACGGCGAGGTGGGCCGGCCAATCATAGTAGGCCGAGTTCGCGAGGCCTGAGGCGGACTTATCCATCTGGACGAGACGGAGGCCGGAAGACGGTGCGACCTCGCGCAGGAGACCCCAACCGAGGTCGTTGCCGAGCGAGTCGCCGATCTCGAGTACCGTACAGCTGCCGACGGGCGTCGACGCAGCCTGGGCGCCCAGCGAGAAACCACATCCCCCGCCTGCATGGGGGCGCGTGACCTCGCCGAAGACCGCTCCGGGTACGGTCGGTGCGGTCGGCGTCGTTGCGTGCACCCTCGTCTTGGCATGGCCACGGGTCCTGCCCCCGGGCGTTCCGCGCACAGCCGCAGGCAAGGGCCCAGTTGGCGGCGGCATGGCGTGCACGATCAAGGCGGTGGTGACAAGTGCCGTCAGAGCTGCCAGCAGCGCCGCACGCAAACCCCAATCCGCAGTTCTCCGCGCCATCAGGAAAGCCCCATTCGCAGCGACTGTAGCGAGCTGCGGACATATTTCGACTCGTGACGCGGCAAGACGGGAGAGGATGTCAGCCCCGTCGCGCCCATGCCGCCCATGGGACATGACCGGCTGGTTGAAGCCGCCGCGCCTGAGGCGCGGATGCAAGCCCCTATCCGGTTGAGACTACGCGGGTCCAGCATGGGACTCACATCCCGTGGACGCTCATTCGCCCAGACTCGGGACCAACTCCTGCGCGAGAAGGACGCCGAGCTCAAAAAATGCCGGGTGCGTACCCGCGCCCTGGCGGCAGGCACCTCCGCAAGCGGCGCCCGAGCGTCGTGCCATGCCGATCCACGGTCTGACGCTCCGGCTGCGGATCTCCCGCGGTGCTGGTCGGCTCAAGGAGGGGCGGATGACGATGCCGAGCCCGAACCACTCCTAAAACCTCGGCGCAGGAGAGGTGGCTGGCACACTCACGCCTCGACCGCGACCTCGGAGCCCGGCCGCCGCCTCCCAAGAGACAGTGCGAATACAGCCGTCGCCGCCACATCGACGAAGGCCATTCCGCCGAAGAGGGCCGTCTTGCCATCGGCCATCGCCAGTCCTCCGAGAACCGGCCCGATGGCCGACGCCAGGCCCCATACGATGTTCTGCAGGGTAAAGAACGTTGCCCGCTGGTCGCTCGGCGCATAAAGAGCAATGATCGCCTGCTGTACCGGCGAGAGCAGCACCTCTCCGATGGTAAAGACGACATTCGTGCCGATCCACGCCGCCGGTGCCACCGCGAAGATGAAAGCCGCGTTGGTGATGGCGTAGAGCGCCGCACCGCCAATGAATCCGACTGCGAGCGGCCTTCTCTCCTGCCAGCGGCTGAGGAACGGCTGAAGCAGTACGACCGTGATCGCGTTTGCGGAGATCATATAGGCGAAGAGATGGGCACCGTCCGCATAGTGCAGGCCCAGGTACTGCGGCAGCGACGACTCGATCTGGCTGTAGGTGATGGCGACCAGGAACATGCCGACAAAGGGCCAGAACAGGAGCGGGTTCGCAACCCCCCGTCCCATGTGCCTCAGGCTGTCGAGGGCGGTCGCGCCCGAAGGAGCTTCACCGGCCTTGCGCGGCACGAGCGCGATGATCACCACGACCAAAGCTGCCTGGGCCGCTGCCGCCAGCAGGAACGGCAGCGGCGAGCGGCCCGAACCCAGCATCGCGCCGAGAAGCGGACCGATCGCGGCGCCGATGTTCATCGCCCAATAGTTGAAGCCGAATACCCGCACGCGGCGGGGCTCCGGCGTGAGATCGGTGAGCAGCGCCTGGAAGGCCGGACCGGAGAGCGCCCAGGACATCCCCGTGAAAATCTGCAAGGCAGCGAACGTGCCGATGCTGTGCGCGTAGCCGAAGCCGATGAGGCCGATCAGCTGGACGAGCGACCCGGCGATCAGCGACGGCTTGCGGCCGAGCCGGTCCGAAAGCGGCCCCAGGAGAAAGCTCGAGACGAGGCTCGACACCGCCGCCAAACCGATCACGAGACCCACCGTCGCCGGGTTCGCACCGGTCACCGTATGCATGTAGAGAGCAAGGAACGGCATGACCATGAACCGGAAGGCGGCTCCAAAGCCGTCTCCCGCTATCAGGATCCAAACCACAGCCGGAATACGCTGGTTCACAAATCCTCCTGGCGGGTCGCATGGGCCATCAGTCTACCTGATCGGCACCACCTCTGCCACCCGGGATAAGCCGAACATTCGTGCGTAAAAGGGCGTCCCCCGCCGTGAGCGGGACGAAAGTCCTTCAGACGACTCCTCTGCGCCCCGGAAGTCCGGGAGACCCCATACGAGCAAAGCCCTGCTCCACTTAGAGAGGGGCCGCGGTCATCTCGGCATCCTCAGGCGAAATCAAGCGAGGTCAGTGCCCCCGTCTTGCCGCCACCGAGCACCGGGCCTGATGAAACCTCAAGTGGCTCAACCTCTATTTGCTAGACTTCTCCCGTGGCGGATGGACCGACCGCGACGGGGGGTGCCTTCTTGCCGGATTCGCCTACACGTGAAGGTGGCGCAAGCCCCCACATCCCTACCGGGAACACCCTCCTGCGCACTGACCCGGCAACCGACGGCCATAGAAGTCATTGCCGCCGGACGCCTGCCGTTGCGGGCCCCTGGGCAGGTGGAGCCGGACTGACTTTCGCAGGGCCGCTCCGGGCCGGTGTCGAAGCTGCAGACCGTGTGCCGTGCGCCAAAGCCGCGTTGCGACGGGAGGGTGCCGATGCTCCAGGAAGTCCAGCTGCTCTGCGCGGGTTATTCGCGTGTCGACTGGTCGATCTACAAGATGGGAAACCCGGCAGGCAGGCTGGTGCGGGCACCCGCCTGGATGTATCTGCTGCGCTCCACCGATGGGCTCTTGCTTGTGGACACGGGCATGCCCAAGGCGTGCATCGGCAACGGACACTACTTCGACGAGCCGGGCCAGCCGCCGATGATCGTGCCCGAAATGGCTCCGCACGACTGGGTGGACGAGGTGCTGGCGCGCCAAGGCGTCGGGGTCCCGGACATCGACGCCCTCATCAGCACGCACTGGCATTTCGACCACGCCGGCGGCAACCAGCTCTTCCGGCGGCAGCCGGTCTACGTGCATCCGCTCGAGATGGAAGCCGGCCGGTCTGGCGCCTACCCGCCCGAATGCTCGGACCCCACCCTCGACTACCGCCCGATCGGCGACGACTACCAGCCGACGCCCGGTGTGACCCTGCTGCACACACCCGGCCACACGCCGGGGCATCTTTCCATCTACCTGGAACCACAGGAGGGGCGGCCGATCCTACTGACGATCGACGCGGTCTACACCCTCGACAACTGGCAGAGCGACATTCCCGGTTCGCAGGAGGACCCCGACACAGGCCGCCGCAGCGTCGCGCGTCTCAAGGATGTCGCGCGCAGCACGGGCGCCGCCGTCTTCTTCGGTCATGACCCGGACCAGCAGCACGAGGCGTTCTGGCAGGCACGCATGGGTTAGCCCCCTGGGAGCGGCGCATGCAAGGCAACGGGGAAAGCCCCCCGCTGCCCTGCCCACCACCTTTGGCCCAGGACACGCGCCCTCTTGACGGACGTCGGGAGGGCGCGCGCGCAGGGTCGGCGTCCTTGCTTGGCGCGCAGCGGATAGGTCCACCGCGAGCCACCGGCCAAGTCATCTGCCCCCAGGCCTGCGATGCAGCCCTGGCCATGCATACAGCGCGGCGCCGGACGGTCCCCTCTGCGCCGCTCAGGCGGCTTGGTGCCCATGTCCCTGGCATGACGGTGCGGGAGGCGCGTGCTTCTAGCAGTGGAATGGACTAGTCTAGGGCTTGCTGG
This sequence comes from Bacillota bacterium, assembly GCA_021786135.1. Lineage (GTDB taxonomy): Bacteria > Bacillota > Sulfobacillia > JAJZYS01 > JAJYTV01 > JAJZQO01. The sequence continues at coordinate 3,004 of JAJYNV010000430.1, read as the reverse complement.
CCCTGGAAGACGCGGATGCCATCCGCCAGAAGGCCGTTCCGAGTCGTCCCGCAAAGCCGCACCCGGCGCATCAAGGCGTCAAGGCACGAGCCGGCGGAGCCGCAGGCGCGCCCGCATCGACCGAAGGATAGGCTCTCTGGACGCACCCGCCGTGGCCTGGCCACAGCACTCATGGCGAGATGCTAGAGGCTCCTGCCCGTGCAAGGAGGACCCCATGGCGAACACATCCATTCCAGTGCAAGGACAGTCGCGTACCGCATTCCACCCGTCCGGATTCGCCGCGCTGATTTGGGGCCACCTGGCCAACGACGCCTTGGCGAACTACCTCCCCGGCCTGCTGCCGCTCATCGCCGTCGAACGGCATGTTCCACTCTTCCTGCTGACGACCCTGATGACCATCCTCATGTTCGGCCAGGCCCTGCAGCCCCTTTCGGGACTCCTCGCCGACCGTGTCGGTGGCCGCTGGTTCGTTCTGGGCGGACCCCTCCTCTCGGTGGTGGGTGTGACACTCGTCGCGCTGTCGCCTGGCTATGCCGGCATGGCGGTCGGCCTGTTCCTCTCGGGACTCGGTACGACGCTCTTCCATCCCCAGGCCATGGCCCTGACGAGGAGCCTCGCGGGCAAACGGCCGGGCCTGACGATGTCGGCTTTCATGATCGGCGGGGAGTTCGGCCGGGCGATCGGCCCGCTCGTGGCGACCTTGCTCGCCACCGCCGCGGGCCTCGATCACCTGTGGCTCGTAGGAGTCGCCGTGGTGGTGACCTGGCCATGGCTCATGCGCGTCGTGCCGCAACTGGCCAAGCGCACCGCCAAGCAGGCTCCCGTCCACTTCCGGCAGCACCTGCGGCCCGCCGCGGCACTCGTCGCCTTCAACGGCCTCAGGGCCGGCGCCATCTCCACCGTCACCACGCTGGTGCCTATGCTCTGGCGTCACCACGGCGGCTCGGTCATCCTCGGCGCATCGCTCGTCACGACCATGATCGGCGTCGGCATCCTGGGCAATCTGGCCGGCGGACTCATGCGCGACCGCTTCGGCAGTGCCACAGTGCTCTGGGGCGCCTCGATCGTCGGCACCCTGCTCCTGATCGTGCTGCCCTTCGCACGCGGGTATGCCCTCTGGCCCATTCTCGCGCTAGTCGGGATCGCTCTCTTCAGTGCGTCGCCCGTCACCACCCTGATCGGACAGGACATCTTCAAGGAGAATCCGGCCCTCGGCTCCGGCATTTCGGCCGGAATGGGCAACGCGGTGGGCGCCCTGCTCATCCTGCCCATCGGCTACGCGGCGTCCCGCATCGGACTGAGCTTGGGCCTGGAACTGGCAGCTGTCCTCCTCATTCTCGCGTTCCTCAGCATCCGACCGCTGCTGATGGCGACGGCGGAGCATCGCACCGCCTGAAGCCCGAGGCAACGCCTCGCCTCTCTACTCGCGCCGATCCGGCCCGACTCTCCCCTCAGGCCGGCCGCATGCCGCCTGGCGACCCTGAAGGGCGGGCGGGCCGCTGCGTGCGACAGCTGTAGGGCAGGTGCGGCGGGGCACCGTTGCCTGCGGTCCGAGTGGAAGCGTGGCGGGTCTCGAGTGCCCCGATCGTCTGCCCCGGGGAAGCGATGCGGAACGTCCGCATCTTCAGACGGAGGGACACCTATGCTCGAGCATTACGTGCATGTCGAGGGAACGCCGGCTCCAAAGGGCTACAGCCATGCGGTGGCCTGCACCGGACGCATGATCGCCGTCTCCGGGCAGGTACCGCTCGATGCGCAGGGACGCCCTGTGGGGGACCGGCCGGAGATCCAGGCGCGACAGGTCTTCGAGAACCTTCGGACCGTCCTCGGGGCCGCAGGCGCCAGCCTTGATGATGTCGTCAAGATCACCGCCTACCTGACGGATCTTGGCGACCTCGCGACATTCCGGCAGGTACGCGACCAGTACTTCTCCCAGGACCACCCGCCCGCCAGTTCTCTTGTGCAGGTGGCAGGACTCATCCACCCCGCCTTCCGGTTCGAGGTCGAGGCATGGGCCGTGGTGCCGGAGGAGACGGCGCGCTGACGCCTGCGGCCCCGAGTGTCAGACCACGGGGGCGGAGCGTTCCCTGCCCACCCACCTCGTCCGCGCGGCGCCCTCGCCCCTCTTCCTGTTCCGCTCGCAGGCCTGCGGCACGGCGGCCCAGCGCGTCATATCCCCAAGAACGACGTCGAGGAGGCCGCCCCCATCGGGACGGCCTCCTCGGCTAGGCGTTCTGCCGCCACAGCGGCTCCGGTGCGCAGGACATGCGGGCGCAGCCGCCAGGTGTGCGCGCCACCCGCCTCAGCGCAGGTCGAAACGATCGAGGTTCATCACCTTGACCCACGCGGACACGAAGTCCTGCACGAACTTGCCCTGCGCGTCGGCCGCGGCGTAGACCTCCGCGACAGCCCTGAGCTGCGAGTTCGACCCGAAGATGAGGTCGACGTCGGTACCCGACCACTTGCGCGCGCCGCTCGCGCGGTCGTAGCCCTCGTAGACGTGGTCGGTCGCAGACGGACGCCACTCGATGCCCATGTCGAGCAGATGGACGAAGAAGTCGTTGGTCAGCGCACCGGGTCTCCGGGTAAAGACGCCGTGCTGCACATGCCCGGTATTCGCACCGAGGACGCGCAGGCCGCCTACGAGCACCGTCGTCTCCGGCGCCGTCAGGGTGAGCAGGCTGGCCCGATCGACGAGCAGTTCTTCTGGACGGCGCCGGTCGCCCGGCCTGAAGTAGTTGCGGAAGCCGTCGGCGGTCGGCTCGAGCACCGCGAAGGCGGCGGCGTCGGTCTGCCCGGCCAGGGCGTCCGTGCGACCGGGCGAGAAGGGGACGCGCACGTCGCAGCCGGCCTCCTTGGCCGCCTGCTCCACGGCGGCGCAGCCGCCGAGGACGATCAGGTCCGCCAAGGAGATCTTCTTCCCACCTGGCGCGGTACGGTCAAAGGCAGCCTTGATCTCTTCGAGGCGGCCAAGGACGACGGCGAGCTCCGCCGGGCTGAGATC
>JAJYNV010000124.1 GCA_021786135.1 Bacillota bacterium | reverse complement strand
CATGGCTCGCGCCCGTTCGTGCAGGCCAAGGAACCGACCGGGGTCGGCAGCATCAGGCCAGTAGAACGATTGCGCTTCAACTGATCTCTCGGCGGCGGCCAACGGGTGGCGGTACATGTCGTAGTAGAAACCACCCTGCTTGGGCATGCGCCAGCCGATTCCCCACTCGTCATCGTAAACCGAGTAATCCCCCTCGTCGCGAAACTGAAGGTTGTGGATGGCCGAGGAGCGCGGAGCGACGTTCCGCGCGTCGGTGCGGAGCCTCTCGTGAGCGTCGTCGTCGATCACGGCAAGCTGCTGGATGACGTCCTCAATACGCAGTGGCAGCGGCGGCAGGCCGAGATGGCGGCGCAGCTTCTGATAGGCGGCGAGATGCATGCTGGTCGCGCCGGTACCGCCCAGGTCAAAAGGGACTCGATCAGCTTCGCGGTGAGCCAGCGCCGCCAGAATCCGCTCGCGCGAGTTCATGACCGACATCTGCTTTCTGGTCGTCTCACGAACTGTAGTCTCACTCCTGCTTTTCCAACGGTTTGACGCTCCCTGGGTCGAGGTGCATACGCGAAGTGGTGCCGCCATCCACGATCAGTGTGGAACCGGTGATGAAGTCTGCATCGGCCGAGCAGAGAAATGCGACGGCCGCAGCGATGTCCTGGGGCTGGCCGATGCGCCCGAGCGGAATCGCGTCGTCGTACATGTGGGGGGTGTAGTCGGGATTCACCATGCGGAACTTATCCACGTGGATCGCCCCGGGCGCGATGCAGTTGACGTTGATGTGGTGAGGGGCGAGTTCCAACGCCAGTTGGTGCGTCATCGAGACCAGCCCACCCTTGGTCGCGGCGTAGGCGGTCATGTGCGGATAGGTAAGGAGGTGGTGGATCGAGCTGAGGATCACGATCTTGCCCTGGCCCACCTTGAGCATCTCCCGCGCACCAGCCTGGCAGAGCAGGTAGGCGCCCTTGAGGTTGGTGTCGATGATCCAGTCCCATTGCTCTTCGGTCATCTCCAGGAATGGGATGTGGGGGTCGATGCCCGAGTTGGCTACGACGATGTCCACCTTCCCATAGCGGCGAGCGGCCTCATCGGCCATCGCCTGCACCTCGACCGCCCTACTTACGTCCCCCCTGCAGGCAAAGGCGCGCCCCCCGAGGTCCTCGATGGCGCCTACGACCTTCAGTGCGCCATCCTGGCTGTGGGCGTAGTTCACGCAGATCGCGGCGCCTTCCTGCGCCAGCCGGGCGGCAATGCCGCAGCCGATGCCCCGCCCCGCGCCGGTAACGATCGCCACCTTCCCTTCGAGTCTTTGGCTCATCCGACTCTCCTCCCACTCAAGCCGTTCGCCTCCGCAGGCCAACCAATCGCTCGGCCTCGCGCACGGCCTTCACCGCGTCTGCGGCGTAGCCCTCGGCGCCGATCCGCGCCGCGAACTGCTGGTTGATCGGCGCACCGCCCACCATGACGTTGGCCCGCACCCCGGCGGCACGCAGAGCCTCGATGGTGGCCCGCATCTGCGCCATCGTCGTCGTCAACAGCGCTGACATGGCCACGATGTCGGCGCCCACCTCACGCGCCTTGTCGACGAAACCCTCGGCAGGCTGATTCACGCCGATGTCGTACACCTGAAAGCCCCCTGCCTCGAGCAGGGCCTTCACGATGTTCTTGCCGATATCGTGGAAGTCGCCTTTCACCGTCCCAATGACGACTACCCCCTTTTGCTCACCGGAGGCAGCCTCGAGCGCCGACAACAAGGGCTGCAGCACCACCAGGCCGGCTTTCATCGTACCGGCGGCCATGATCAGCTCCGGCAGGAAGCACTCGCCCCGCTCGAACTGGGCGCCAACGCGCTGCATAGCCTCGGCTAGGCCAAGGGTAACCACATCAAAGGGGAGGAGGCCGGTTGCCAGCGCCCCATGGGCGGCAGCCTGCACGCCCGGGCCGTCGAAGCTCAGCATCTGCTGGATCACCACCTCGATGGCTAGACGCTGCTCCGAGGAGATCGCCGGTGCCGGCCGCTCGAGCGCCACAGCCGGTCTTGTGACTGGCATCGCGGAGGAGCGATCCGGCTGGATAGCCTCGCCGGCGAGGAACTTGGCCGCGTTCTCCCGGCAGCGGCTGAGCAGGCGTTGCGCCGTGGCGATAGGATCCCGATCGGTCGGCAGGTTGCTCCCGTCCGGGGCAAGGGCCACGTTTGGCAGGGCCATCGGCGCCAGGATCAGCCCTCGCAGCGTCCTGATCTCTCTGAACAATCTATCGACGTAGTCCTCGATCTCCGACGGAGCGATTTCCTGAAGCTGTATGGTGACGCGGTCCCCAATCTGCTCTTGCAGTGCTCGGACGATCTCAAACCTGCCCATCGGCGAAACGTTGAGCGCGCGCAGCCCAGCGACCTGTCGGAAGCTCTCAACCTGGTGCACACCCGACCCGCAGAAGTGGAGGGTCCCGCCTCCAAAAGCAGTAAAGATGCGCGACAGGCTCGGCACCACGAACTCCTCGTACAGCTTGGGAGAGAGCAGCACCAGGTCGTCGTCGGACTCCCACACGCCCACACCTTTGGGCGACCAGACCATGATAAGGCCGCTGCTTTGATCATCCGGCTGGCCACAGTGCTGCTTCTGGACTCTCACCCACTCGATGAAGGCCTCCGTGACCAGGTCGAACAGATCGTGGATGAGACCCGCCTCCTGGTACATCCACTTATAGAGCCGCTCTTGCCCAACCATCAGCCCGAGCGTGTCGAGCGGCCCCTGCATGTCCGTCAGGCTCACGGGCAGATCGCTGTGGGCACGGAAGCAGTCGATCGTTTCAAGGACTAGCGGCATCTGGCCGTCGCACCGTGGGTCGGGGAGGCGCAACCGCGCGGCCTCGGCCACCGTGGTGACGCAGGGCGCTGCCACCGCCGGGTCCTCGCCCGGATGCCCAGGGAGCATGATTGGGCATCCGAAAGCCGAGGCGAGCACCCCAGTGCCGTACCACGGCATCAGATAGGGCACGTAATCGTCCGGCAGTTCGGCAATGTGCCTGGCATGCCCGCTTTCTTGATGGCGCAACATCGCGGCCGGGTTGCTGAAGTAGTCGGCGGGGACGTCGTTCGAGCCGAAGGCGAAATAGGGTGTGGTGGTGATGAGGATCGGCAGCTCGTCGGGGCTATCGATCTCGGCCAGATCGAAGGCCCGACTGATCTTCGCCCGGCGCGCGTCCAGGTCTACACCACGCCAACGGGAGAGTTCGGTCATGGCAGCCTGCTCCCGGAACTCGTCCTGACAGCTGTTCGCCGAGGGCCTCCCGGGGGCTGTTCGTGGCCTCGACCATCACCACGCCCTGTCGCGGGTCTAACTGCACGACCCGGGAGGCCTCTTGGCGAGAGCATCTTATCCGCTCTCCTGCTCCTACGCGGGCTTCTTGTGATAGAAGTAGTCGACGTTGTCCAGCGTGGCGAACATCACGCCCGTATCGGTCCACGGCGGGACCTGGCTCGGCAGTTTGGTGTAGGCATCTTTCGGTGCACCGGGGAAGGCGTTGGCCTCGTGGTGGCGCTGGAGATGCCAGTAAGCGTAGTACGTCGCCTGGTACAGCTCGACGAAGTTCCGTTGCACGGCGGTGCCCACCATCCAACCGTCGGTGATGAACTTGAGCATCGAGTCATCGCGGTCCATGCCGAAGATCGTGATGTCACCCTTCTTCTTGCCTAGTTCAACCACAGCCCGCGAAGCCGACTCGCCGCCGGTCGCGTCGGTGGCCACGATCAAGTTGATGTCGGGGTTGGCCTGCAGTGCGGCGGTGGCGACCTTCGGGCCCTCGGTGTAATCTGCCTTGTCGTTCACCACCTGCGCTATCGTGACCCCGCCCTCCTGAAGGGCCTTGGTGAGCCCAGCCTTGCGGCTCTCGTGGTTCTCGACGCCGGGGATCGTCATGATCAGAGCCTTGGCGGCCTTGGCCTTATCCTTCAGGACCTTCTGGACAATATACTGACCCTGGAGGTAGCCGCCGTTGTAGTTCTGCATGCCGATCAGGCCTAGCCGCCATCTGGTATCCCGGATGTCGGAGTTGAAGATGATCACCGGGATGCCGGCTTCCGTGGCTTTTTGGCAGGGCGCAATCAGTTGATCGGGGTCCAGCGGCGTATGGATGATCGCATCCGGTTTCTTGGCGATCACCTGCTCGAACATCGTCGCCTGCTGGGCCCCGTTGAAGTCGACCGGGCCGACCTCGGTGAAGTTGATGTTCAACTCCTTGCCGGCAGCGGTCCACCCCATGCGCGGGTCGATCCACCACCCGATGTTGAACGCGCCTCCCACGACGACGAAGTTGAGCGGATTTCCACCAGCAGCGGGTTTCGGTGCAGTGATGGGCGCGGAGGCTGGTGCACTGGTCGCGGGTGTAGGCGGGCTCGGGGCGCAGGCGGCAAGCAGCGATGCTGCTCCTGTCGCCATGCCGAGCTTGAGTACACTGCGGCGGGAAAGGACCGACTTCTCTTCCATGGCTGCTTCTCCTTCTCAGTGTAAGGGTGCCGCTGAGTAGCCCGTGCCGCACGAGCGTCAGGCCCAAGACCTGGGGGGAACCCAATGCTTCAGACCTATCCTGCTACATGAGCCTCCTTCCTCCCTGCGCTTCAGCCTGAGTCTTCGCACCATGCCTGCTCCCATAGACCCAAACAGGCCAGTTCAGGCACGCCGGACCCGGCGCCGGGCAACCAGGTCGATCACCACCGCGAGGATCAGGGCCGTGCCCTGCACGACGCCTTCTAGATAGGGCGACACCCCAAAGAGCACCAGGATGTCGCTCAGGATCGATACGAAGAGCAGGCCCAGGATGGCCCCGACGACACTGCCCTCGCCGCCGAATAGGCTGCAGCCGCCGATGACGGCCCCCGAAATCACCCGCAGAGCGACACTATCGTAGGAGTTGGGGTACGCGGCACCCAGGCGAGCGGTCGAGACCACTCCCCCCAACGCGGCCAAAAGGCCGGTCAGGATGAAGAGAACCACGCGTACCTGATTGACGTTGATGCCCGAGAGCATCGCCGCCTTCTCACTGCCCCCGAGATAGTAGGCCTGCCGGAACCAGCGCGCCCGTCGCATCAGGACGTCACAGACGATTACCAGCGCAATCAAAATGAGGAGCGGCACCGGCATGCCCCAGACGACGCCTTGGCCGATGGCGATGAAGCTCTTCGGCAGGTTTATGACCGGCTGGCCCTGCCAATGGGTGAGGGCGATGCCGCGTACGATGGACATGGTGCCGAGGGTAGCGATCAGCGCGTTAACCTTCACCTTCGACACGATCCAGCCGTTCACCAACCCGACCATAATGCCGGACAGCAGACCGGCCAGGATAGCCACGCTCACGGGCACGCCACGTAGCAGCAGGTCCGCCGTGACCATGCCTGCCAGGGCCATCGTCGAGCCAACCGACAGGTCGAAGAGCCCGCCCACCAGCAGCATCGTCATCCCCACCACGACCATGCCTTCCATCGCGAAACCCAGCATTACCGCGCGGAAGTTGCCTTCCGTTCGGAAGCCGGGCGACAGGATCGACATTACGACGACGATGGCGAGGAGGATGATGACCAGAAAGGCCTCCCGCACCCGAAGCACCCGCACGGCGGTCCGGCCCAGCCGTTGCCCGAGGGTGACGGTCGGGGCACCGGTAGTGGGGGCGCGCGACCCAATCGACGTTCCCATGGCTCTTCTCCCCTTGGCTCAAGAGTTGGCGTTGTTGTTCGAGCCGACACCCGAGGCGAGCATCATCAGCTTCTCTTCCGTGGCGTGGGCGTGAGCCAGCTGGCCGGCCACGCGGCCGCCATGCATCACGACGATCCGATCACTCATGCCCAGCACCTCGGGCAGCTCGGACGAGATCATGATTATCCCGACGCCGTCATCTGCCAGCTGGCGAAGTAGCCGGTGGATCTCGAGTTTCACCCCCACGTCTACACCCCGTGTTGGCTCGTCCACGATCAAGACCTTCGGTTGGGTGAGCAGCCACTTGGCGACCATGACCTTCTGCTGGTTGCCGCCGCTCAGATTCATCACCGTCTGCTCAACACTCGGCGTCTTGACCTGAAGTCGGTGGATCATCCCCTCGGACTCGGCGAGCGCCCGGCCGCGGTCCATCAGCAGGCGTCCGCTGAACCACCGCAAGTTGGCGGCGACCATGTTCTCCCTGACGCTCATCTGCAGGAAGAGCCCCTGCTCCTTGCGGTCTTCCGGTAGATAGCCCAGCCCGGCGCGGACGGCGTCGCGCGGCGACCGGATGATCGTCTTTCGGCCGTTCAGGCAGACCTCGCCACCTAGCAGGGGGTCGGCACCAAAGATCGCCCGGGCCACCTCGCTTCGCCCGGCCCCGGCCAGACCGGCCAACCCCAGGATCTCGCCCTTGTACAACTTGAAGCTCACATCCGCGAACTTCTCGCCCTTCAGCCCCTTGACCTCCAGTAGGCACGGTTCGCTCGGCCGGCCCATCTCCGGGTAATACAGGCTGAGATCGCGCCCAACCATCATCGAGACGATACGGTCTTCGGTGGCCTCGCGGGTGTCGAGGGTGCCGACGACCTTTCCGTCGCGGAGCACCGTCAACCGATCCGAGATCTGCAAAATCTCGCTCAGCTTGTGGCTGACGTACAGGATGGCTACGCCTTCTCCCTTGATGCGGCGGATGACGTCGAAGAGCACGCGGGTCTCACGCTCGGCCAGGGCCGATGTAGGCTCGTCCAGGATCAACACCTTGGCTTTGCCGGTTAGAGCGCGGGCAATCTCGACGAGCTGTTGGTCACCGGTGCTTAGATCCCGCACGGGGATCGCCGGGTCCAGATCTACATCGAGCAGCTCGAGCGCCTTGCGCGCCTGCTGGTTCAGCGCGCCGATGTCGATCAGCCCCAGCCGATTGGTCGGTTGGGCGTTGACAAAGATGTTCTCCGCCACGCTCATCGCCGGGACCACCGACAGCTCCTGGTACACTATCCTGACACCCAGCCTTTGAGCGTGCTTGGGATCGATCAGTTCGATCCTGCACCCTTCCAGGGTAATCTCGCCGGCATCCTTGCGGTGCACTCCAGCGAGAATGAGCATCAGAGTGGACTTGCCTGCCCCATTCTCCCCCAGGATCGCATGCACTTCACCCCGACGTACTCGTCGTGGCTGAACCTGGTCGAGCGTTGGTTCGCCAACCTCACTGAGGACGCGATTCGCCGCGGAAGTCACGCCTCGACCCGACAATTGACCGAGGCGATTGT
>JAJYNV010000420.1 GCA_021786135.1 Bacillota bacterium | reverse complement strand
CGCGAGCACCCGCCTCCTGGCGCAGGGCACTGGGAGTCTGAGACTCGACCAGCTGAGCGTGAACGGCCAAAGGCAGTCCATGCTCTTGGCGCGGGCGATCCCGCAGTCTATCTACCACCGCCTGATCGGCATCTCCGGCACCGACCTCTCGGTGTGGGAGCGCATCGACTTCTGGCGGGACGGTATGAAGATGTTTGCGGCGTCCCCCATCATCGGCTGGGGCGGGAACGCATGGCAGGCGATCTACCAGGGTTACCAGTCTTTCAACTACAGTTCAGACCAGGCGCACAGCTCGCTCGTCGACGCGATGGTCTCCTACGGGATCTTTGGGCTCCTGCTCGTCCTGGCCATTGCCGCGGCCTTCGTGGGGGCACTCCGCCGAACATGGGGCAAGGGGGACGCGGCAGGCGTCGTAGTGGTGGCAGCAGGGACGATCTGGCTTCACTCGCTTATGGATTTCGACCTCTCGTTGGCAGCTGTGCTTATGGTGCTCTGGGTTGGCCTGGGGACCATGCCGCGCCTGCAGGCTTTCCGCCTGCGCAGCCCTGGCCGTTCCCTTCCGCCGGTGATCGGCGTCCTGGCGGGGGCGCTCGCCGTATGGGTCGTGGTGCTCGGCATTGCGGCGCAGACGGAGGGGGCGCTCAAGCAGCCGACATTGGTGCAGCTCCGCCAAGCGGCGTCGCTTGATCCGCTGTCGGCAGAATTGCAGATTGAATTGGCACAGGCCGAGCTGAAGCAAGCCGGCTCGTCGCCATCGGCCAACGCACTGCGCCAGGACGCCGTCGCCAACGCGCGCAACGCATACAAGCTCAACCGCCACAACCAGCTGGTGGCGACGCTCGAGGCGCAGATGGAGATCGATCAGGGCGACTACGCTGCTGCGGTTCCCACCCTCGCCGTTGCGCAAGAGGACCAGCCCATGCTGCCGAACACGTATCAGAATTCCCTTGAACTCACGACGGCGCTCGCGACACGGGCTCTGGACCAGCACCAGGTGCCGCTGGCCAAAACCTATCTTGGCGACGCTTGGGGCATGTATCAGACGTTCCTGCAAGTAGGCACCGCTACGCAGAGGGTGGCGCCAGCGAACTTGCAACTGCCGGCGGCCACGCCGCAGCTTCAGCTCTACGCGGGTGAGACGGCGGCGCTCCTCGGCAAGAAGGGGACAGCCATCCCGCTACTACAGGCTGCGTCAAGCGGCGGTCAACCACAGGCTGGGCTATGGCTGGCCGCGCTGGGTGCCGGCAAGGCGACGACGGGGCAATTTGCATCCGAGACTCAGTGGCTCACGCAGATGGGTGTACGCACCAACTAAGCGAACACAAAGCTGGACAGGACGAGGAGGCGATTCGCCGGATGCCGAGGGTGTTGCACATCGTGCAGTCCGGCGATGGTGGGGGAGTCCAGCGCCATGTCCACGATCTTGTTACCGGTCTTCCAACCCAGACGGTCGGAATTGTCACGGGAACAGAGGGCTGGCTCACCCGAACCATTCGGGATACAGGTCTTCCTGTACGTCAGGCAGCGCACCTGGTGCGTTCGCTCGATCCTCGCAACGTGGCAGCCGCGCGCAGGGAACTGGCGGAGGTCTGCCGAGACTGGACTCCTGGCGTTGTGCATGCCCATGGCATCCTGGCTCTCCTGGCTGCGCTGCCGCTTGCAGATCAGATGCCTCTCGTCTATACGGGCCACGGCTTCCAATGGCATGACGAAGCACATCCATGGGGCCTGCGGAGTCTTTCGCTTGCAATCCACCACAGAGCAGCGCCCAGGGTGGCCGCGTTCGTGGCCATCGCCTCTGAAGCGGATGAAGCCCGGCGCGTCGGATTCCAGCGCGTTGAACAGATTCCGAACGGTGTACGCCCATGGGACGCTGGGGTGCGGCTAGACAATTCCAAGACCTTCGGTGTGGCGACAAGGCTCGTTCCAGGGAAGGGGCTCGAGAGCCTTCTCGACATCCTCGCCGCAGAATCAGACCTGCATCTATGCATTGCCGGTGACGGACCCTTGGCCGAGCAACTTACACAGAAAGCTGACGTCCGCGGCTATCGGGATCGCGTCGACTTCCTTGGCTGGCAGGACGACTTGCGGCCCTTCTATGGAGGGCTCTTCGCCTATGTCAGCCTCTCGCGCAAAGAGGGCCTCCCCTATGGAGTGCTTGATGCGCTCGGGGCCGGCCTGCCGGTTGTGCTGAGCGACATCGCAGGACACAGAGAACTCGTTGCCGAAGGGCACAACGGGTATCTGGTCCCGCAAGGTGATGTGACTGCTACCCTGAGCGCTTTGCAGCGACTCGCGTCGGACCGCGCGCATTGCACGACCGCGGGAGCCGCAAGCAGATCGCTTGTAGAGGAGCACTTCTCCCTCGATCAGATGCTCGGGCGCCATGCCGAACTCTACACAAGCCTGAGGAGGGCTGTCTGATGAGCCGCCATATGCGTTGGGGCCCGAGGCAGTACCTCCTCGTGTGCATCGATGCCCTCATAGGACCGCTCAGCTTTCTGCTCGCATTCCTTTTGCGCTTTCGCGGGCTTCCGATCGTCAACTTCCACGCATTCGAGGCGGTTGCCGTCTTCGTGGCCATTTTGGGTGTAGGTATGAACTCACTTTATGGTCTTTATGAGGAGATCGGATCACGCGAGGAGGCGTTCGCTCTTTCCGTTGCGTCGGCCTTCCTCGTGCTCGTGTTGACAATGGCCCTCTCGTTTTTCCTCCGCGCGTTCGCCCTGCCACGCAGCGTGATCCTGATTGCGTGGCCGATTGCAGCTGTGCTCTATGGGCTTGCCCGTGTGGCGTTCGGTCAGGGAACAGCCACGCAAGAGGTGCTCAGGCAAAGGGCGGACGGTCTCGTACCGGAGGACGTGCTGCGAGAGACGGCTGCGGGGCGGGAAGTGGTCCTGGAACCAGATCTCGCGACGCTGCTCCTGTCGACCGCACGCATCGTGCGCCTGCCCGACGGTGTGGCCTTGGCCCTGTCCGCTTACGAGCTTCATCCCCATCAGCGCTTCGTGCGTCGCACGCTCGATATCGTCCTCAGCTTCCTGGGGCTGGCGTTGCTAGCCGTGCTGATGGTACCGGTAGGGTTTGCCGTTGTCCTTGACTCCGGACTGCCCATTTTCTACGCACAAGAGCGCGTGGGCCAAGGCGAGCGCATCTTCCGCATCTTCAAGATCCGCACCATGCGCAATGGGGCAGAGGACGACACCGGACCGATCCTGGCGCAGGCGGAAGACGGCCGGGTGACTTCTGTTGGACGTTTCCTGCGCGCGATCCGTCTCGATGAGTTGCCGCAGGTATGGAACGTCTTGCGCGGCGAAATGAGCATTGTGGGTCCCAGGCCCGAGCGCCCAGAGCTCCACGATCAGTTCAAGGAGGACATCCCAGGCTACACGGTGCGCACCATGGTGCGCCCAGGAATGACCGGACTGGCGCAGGTCTACGGCAACTACGCCACGGAGCCGGCGGTGAAACTCCAGTATGACCTCGTCTACATTTTCCGCTACTCTCTAGGTCTGGACCTCTTCATCATTCTGCGCACGATATCGGTGCTGCTCCAGCCATCCAAGTCCAAGGGCCGAGAGGAGCCGATCCAGTCTTGGACCCACAGCGTGCATTAGATGCCATGGACCCGTCCTACGAGTCCGAGGCGCCTTCTTTAGGGTCTCTGCTGAAGCCGAATAGGCTTTCAGAGTGGTCCTGGACCTTGGGCTACACCGCCATTCTCGCGACGATCACCGTGCTGCGCTACCACGTGTGGCTTGCGACCGACGGTGATATGGGCTTCAACATGCAGGCCCTCTGGCTTCTCAGCCACAAGGGACTTCTTGCCGTGTCTACGTACACCGGCCACCCGGTCCTGGCCGACGCAGCATCTTACATATTGGTTCTGCTTGCGCCGCTCTACAGCGTGGGAGGGGTGGGGTTCCTTCTCCTGCTGCAGGCATTTGCCTTGGGCTTGGGCTACGTATTCATCCGCAGGATCGCTGAGCGCCTTGGCGTCGAACCCAAATGGGCGCACATCGTAGGCACCGTGTACCTCATCTACCCGACAGTCCTTGGGGCCAACCTTTTCGACTTCCATGCGGACGTCCTGGCGGTGCCCTTGCTCTTTGCGACAGTGTTGGCTGCTCTCGAAGAGAGGTGGCTCTGGTACGCGTTCATCCTGCTACTTGCCCTCTCGGTGAAAGATACGGTGTCGATCGTGGTCATCGGGCTGGGCATTACGCTGCTCGTCCGGGGCAAGTGGGTGGCGGGTGCCCTGAGCATCGTTGCGGGCGCAGCCGTCCTATGGATGGACGTTCTTGTGGTGATGCCCTACCTTCTCCATGGCACCATGACGCAGTGGATCGCCTATTATGGTGGGCTTGGCGCTACGCCGACGGCTTTCTTCGCGCGTGTACTGCACGACCCTGCCATTGTTGTCGGCTGGGTTCGACATCTGCGGGATTGGGAGTATCTCTTCTGGATTCTCGGGCCTCTAGGCGTGTTGATGGTGCTCGGACTTCGGAGGTCCATCAGTCCCTTCTGGGTACCGGCCCTCCTTCTAATGGAGGCCAACCTGCTCGGCAGCTCAGGTGTCACCACCGATCCCTTCAACGAGTTCAGCCTGATCGCGGTTCCTTTCCTTTTTGTCGTGGCGCTTGAGGCGCTGCGGGGATTTGCGGGGTTCAGGCCGGTGTTGCGCAACGCCGCCCTGCTTCTGCCTGTTGTGCTCCTGCTGGTTTTTGTGTGGCATGTGCACGGCCCAGACTGGAGCGACCGGCCGCAAAACTCCAAAGCGCTGACGTCTGCTGCCACACTCATTCCGCAGGATGCGCCGGTGGTGGCGCCGAACGTGTTAGCGGCCTACTTCGCCGACCGGGCGCAGATATACATGCCTTCCGCTGTTGTCGGTAGGACATTGCGCAAAGGGACTTACGTGATTTTCGATCATTCGGATCCTCTGGCCATTGTGGATTCCGACCCCGCCGGGACAGATAAGGCTGTCCTTAAAGCCGTCTCAGCGGCTGGCGTCGCGCGGGTCATCTACAATAAGGACCAGGTGACAGTGTACAAGCTCAGTCGCGCTGTGTCAGTTGCGGCGCCAGGGAGATAGCAGGGATGGCCTCAATGCGAGACACTGCAATGCCTATGCCCCAGAACGAGACGTCCACTACCCGCGTGCTAAGGCGGATGCGGAGTCTCGTGCTCTGGATCGAACTCATTCGCAACCTTGCCGTTCGTGACGTCGAGGTGCGCTATAAGCACTCGTTGCTCGGTCTCTACTGGGCCATACTTAACCCGCTGATCACGGCCGGCATCTTTGGGTTCGTCTTTGGTGTGATCTTTCACGCTTCCAGCGGAAGCATTCCGTATGTCGTCTTTCTCCTGACCGGTCTTACCTTCTGGAACCTCTTCGCGAACGGACTCATGACGGCCACGGCATGCATCACAGGTAACGCTAGCATGCTTGCGAAGATCTACTTTCCGCGCGTCGTCCTGCCGACGGCGTCGGTTTTGGCCCGATTCATCGACTTCACGTTCTCATTGCTGGTGCTGCTTGTGTTCATCCTGCTATACCGTGTTCCGGTGCATTGGACGGCGCTCTGGGTCCTTCCGCTCCTTGGGCTTCAGGTGGCGTTTACCCTGGGTATAGCCTACCTGTTCGCTGCGCTGAATGTGCTCTACCGGGACATGACCCAGCTCGTCGGGCTCGTGCTGATGATTTGGATGTACTTCTCCCCCGTCATGTACGCGGCTTCAACATTGAACAGCACCTTGCAGGGACTGCTGCTCATGAACCCTATGGGGGGCATCCTGCAGGCCGAGCGTGATCTCATATTCGTCGGCCACGTGACGCAGGTGCCCTTTCTCTGGTCTGCGGCAGCATGGGCGGTCCTCGCCTTTATCGGTGGCCTCGCGGTGTTCAAGCGTGTCGAGCCGCTTTTTGCGGAGGTCATGTGATGGGGGCCCATGTCCTGGCGGAGAACGTCTCGAAGCAGTTCCAGCTGCGGCGCGACCGCGCCGACAGTGTAGGCCACCTGCTCCTACAGATGATCCCCCGCCGAACGCGGCCGGAGCCCGAGCCGTTCTGGGCGGTGAAGGACGTTTCCTTCGAGATCCAGCAGGGGCGCAGCCTTGGCATCGTCGGCAACAACGGATCCGGCAAGAGCACTCTGCTCAAGCTTCTCACCCGAACGATGCAGCCCACGGAGGGTCATATCCAGCTGAGCGGGCGCATGTCCGCACTGATCGAGCTCGGCGCGGGATTCCACCCGGACTTCACGGGGCGCGAGAATATTGTCCTGAACGCATCCATCCTTGGTATCCGCAGGCGGGAGATCGAGCAAAGCATGGACGAGATCATTGACTTTGCGGAGATCCGACCGTTCATCGATGTACCGGTGAAGTACTATTCCTCTGGCATGCATGCGCGACTCGGTTTTTCCGTAGCCGTCCACGTTCAACCGCAACTACTCATAGTCGATGAGGTCCTTGCCGTGGGGGACGAGGCGTTCCAGCAGAAGTGCATGGATCGCATCTTTGCGATGAAGCGCGCAGGGACGAGCATCATCCTCGTGTCCCACGACCTTGGTTCCATCGAGCGCCTGATGGATGACGCCCTCTGGGTAGACGGAGGTGTTGTGCGCGGGCGCGGTGTGCCGCGTGACGTTGTGCACTCGTACAGGAGCTTCCTGGGAGAGACGACGGCAAGGGACGGCCTAGCGCCCGATGTCAAGGAGACATCCGGGGCCTCCATAATGGTGAAGGAAGTGGCCGTCCGTGGGCTGAACCGTCCCGAGCAGAGCATCGCCCCAGGCGACTCTGCCAGCATCTATGTGGGAATCGCGAACGCGACCGCTGCGACGATACGAGGCTATGTGGACATCTCGATCCGAAGGCCCGATGGCCTGGAGGTGGCAGAGATCTCGGGCCTGCGGGATCAGCAACTCATAGAGATGATACCCGGCAGCACGGATGTGGAGGTTCGTACAAGCGAACTTCGCCTTGCGAGCGGCCAGTACGAGGTCGACGTCACGATCTTCGACGACCAGGGTCGGCGCCTAGCCAGCGTGCAGTCCGCTGGTGCCTTCCGGGTGCAGGGACACGAGAGGACATCCGGGGTCATTCTGGTCCCACACCAGTGGCGGAGGAGCTGAGGGAGGCAACTGGATGCGCATAGGAATTGACGGACGCTATGCATTTAGGCGAGAGCGAAGAGGAATCGGCGAATATGTGGCCCAACTTCTCCTACAATACGATAATCGGGACGACGAAAATGAGTACGTCGTGAGATCG
>JAJYNV010000367.1:4666-7318 GCA_021786135.1 Bacillota bacterium | reverse complement strand
ATCTGATTCACTGTGTTTACGACCGCGGCGTGCTGGAATGCGTCTGGTATGGCCCCTGGAAGAATGTCGACGCGGACGCGGCGTCTCACCGCCTTGCTTGCATCGGCGAGGAATGCAGTCAACCTGTCAGGATCGATGCTGGGCGAGGCGACCAGTAAATTATGCGCCGCGGAGTCCAGGGCCGTTTCGAGCGCGCGGTCGTGCGCGTCCGCGCCGACTAGCACGTTATCCGGTCCCAGAGCTACGAGCGCTCCTTGAGGTGGCCGCTGCCCAGCAGCGTCTGTGACAGAAACGAATCCCGCTCGTCGGCGGCGCTCGCGTGGGACCTGCGGCTTCGGGCTATCGGCCCCGTCGCATCCCCGGCGGCCCGCCAACGCTGCTTCTTCTTCGTCCTGCGCGCGGCGCCGCTGAGCCGCAGCAACTACATGTGGTGCCAGCGACTTGTGCCATGAGGGCAGGAGACCACGGATCTGACCGGTCTCGTGATCGACGTCCACAGGCAGGAAATGACCGTTCTTGCTGGCGAGGGTGATCGGCCCGACCCAGCGGATCCATTCCCCTGTACCGCGGGCTAGTAGCTTTTGGACTTGTGCCTCATCAAGAGCGTTGCGAAGGATCTTCGGCGCGACGATCGCAGCCGATTGCCAAACGTCAGCAAGGTCGTCGCGATGGTACGACCTCGCATCGGCGTGGCGGGCTAGTTGCCCCGTGATGCGCTCTAGGACCACGATCTGCGGCTTAGCCTGCGTCACAACTACAGACGCGGGATCTCGACCGGCGTCGAGCGCGGCGTTGCCCTCAGCTGTGAGAACGAATGTTGCCTCGGTGCCGCCAGTCACCGCGACCCATCCGGCGTTGACGAGGGTGACTACAGATTCGACCATGAGACGCTCATGTACGTGGAATGCAGCGGTCAGGGTATGCAGGGTGGCCCCACCGCTGGCGATCGCTTCGAGTACCCTGCGTTCCAGCTTGCTGTACGGGCGACCGCGGGCGAGTTCGTAAGCTACGCGGAAGCGGCTAACGGGAATCAATACGATCATGTTAGCCGCCGCAGGTCCGCGGCCATCCGGATTGCGCGTCCGGAGACGAACCACTCGTCCAGGAGAGTCACAATTCTTTTCCAATGCCAGAGAGGGTGGGCTGGGTCGTCGAGCTCGACCGTCGAGACCTGGTACTCGAAGAAATGCCACGAGCCAACAAGCACCAAGAGCCGTTCTGCCCGAGATACGAGGACGTTGAGCCGACTCGATTCGTCCAGGAATCCCATTCCCCTGCCCGGTCCCTCCATATTGTTTCGCACGAGACTTACGGTCACTAGGTCGGCTTGGTTGCCCTGAAACGAGTCGACGGTGTGTACACCAGCGAACCTGCCACTGGAGGCGGGTCGACCGCTGAGACTCTCCTTAGGGACCAACCCTGCCGGCAATTGGACTCCTCGCAGGCGCTGGCGAAGCAGCGACACCTGCTGGTTGTAAGGAGAAAGAACCGCGAGTTTGGCACTCGTGGACTGGTCGGGGCCCAGTGCGCTCAAAAAAGCCTCCAAAGCGATGGCTTCCGCATTGTTCGTGAAGCGGGGCATACCCTGGTAGGGGCCCTGTTCACGAGTGCGGGGATCGTTGCGACACCAGGGCAGATCCAGCCAAACGACAGCCCGCTCTGCAACGCCATCGGGCGTAGTGAAGCCATGCTTCACGCGCGGTATGGGCCGACCGTCCTCAAGGACCGTGCAATTAATGAGCTTGTCATCGTAATAGGCGCGAGATATGAGTTCTCCGATGTCGGGATGCATGCGGTGCTGGCCCACAAGCATGCCTGCGGCCGATCCGTCGGATTGTTCTGTAGTGATCTTTTCTCCGGCACCGCCACCGACCGCGACAGTGCAGTGTGCGAAGACCTGCCTGAAGGTCTTGAGCCAGTCACGCGCGTACTCATGGAACTCGCGTCGTTCCGCCTCCGTTCGTTCCCGCCAGGACGCAGCCCACTCCCAGTCGAGGAGGCCCGACGCGTTCTCGGGCAGCCGCAGGAGAGCTTCGACCATGAGATCGAGATTGTCGATCCCCGCCAGATAGTCCTCGAACCGGTAAGGCGGAAGTTGTTCGTGATCGCCGATGAGTAGCCAGCGGTGGCCCGCCTGCAGCGGAAGCGCCAAGTCGAAGCCGTGAGCTTTTCCAGCCTCCTCGACGATCGACCAGTCGAATGACTGATCGGCGGTCAATGCCTCAAGTTCGCCTGCGCTGGTTGTGCAGTACGTGAGGTTTGCTCCGCGCTTCACAAGTTCGGCGAAGTCGGCGGCACGGCTACCTAGCGCCTCATGTCGAGCGAGTTCGTCGGCCATGACCCGCGCGTCTTCGAGCCAGCGGTCCTGGACCGACGAGCGGTCAGCCGTGGCGCCCAGAGCCTCGATGCTTCCGCGGAGTACTTTCAGTGCTACGTGTTCCACAGAGTCTTCAAGGTCCACGTCTTCATCGTCGCTACCACGTGCACCGAGCCGGACCGCGAGTGGCAGTCGCTCAGGCGCGACGTTGATGAAGGCTTCTCCGGCAACTCGGGCTCTTAGCACGTCGACTGCACCATGTGCTTGCGCCGTAACAAGGATTTGCGCGACTGGGTCGTCGGCGAGAATCTCGCGTAGGAGCCATGCGACCAGCG
>JAJYNV010000367.1:0-4656 GCA_021786135.1 Bacillota bacterium | reverse complement strand
GTGGTCTTCCCCGTTCCGGGCGGCCCCTGAAGCGCATAAATAGGTCGGACACGTAGAATATCCTCGATACTGGCCCGTTTGGCACCGTCGACCGCGTCGGGTTCGAGTCGCACTGGGAGGTCTGAGGCGCCCGTATCCATATACACCTGGCCGGGTGCTGCCAGGGAGCGCAAGAGATAGCTATGTGAATCGAGTGCGTCGATAGCTTGCTTCCGCCGACGGATCAGACGAGTCTGTCCGGGCATGCCGGCGCCGCGCAACACACCCTCGGGCGGCGGCGGAGGGCGATCCGTATCAATCGCGGTTCGTTCCAGGCGGGCAGTCTCCTGCTCAAGGTCCACTGACAAGACCCGCCATTGGTTGTCTTTGCCGCCACTAGGAAGCACGAGCGCGTCCTGGGCAGGCCCCGCGAGGATCACGCTGCCGCTGTCGGGTTTGCCGGCCATCTGCTCGCGCTGCAGAAACTCAATTAGGCCCTTCTCAATTTCGAAGGATGGCAGAACACGTCGGTTCTCTGCGCGTGGGCGCTCTCGTACCGTTATGCACTCCCGGCCCTCTGCTTCCTCAGGTCCTGCGATGACCTTGTACGGGAAGATCTCCGCGTCGCGCAGCAGGAGTTCGATCTGGTTAGTGGCCTTAATGAACTCATGAAAGCGTGCTAGATCACGAGCGAGTTCGGCACCACGCTCAATCTGGGGAAGGATGTCATCCCACGGTGCAGAGCCCAGGGCGATTGTCCGGTCACGGAGCACGTGCTCAGATGTCCGGACAGCAACTCGTCCATGAGGCATCGGCACACAGCCGGCTCCGCCCTCGCTGTTGCGCAGCTCAGCTGGGCTCGAACAGAACGCCATCTGCCAGGTCGTCGACCGGTCGCGAGGGTTCGTGTAGCGCACAAGACGCAAGACAAGTCGCTGCCCGACAAGTAGAAAGTAAGGCTGGTTGGGGACGGCGTATAGTAGTGCATCTTCGAAGTCGCGTTGGATAAAGGTACATGCACCAGCGGCATGGGCGGCATCATTTGGACTGAAGGCTTGGGCGCCAGAAAGTCCGAGATGCTCACGCAACCCTTCTTCCAGCAGATAGTCGACAAATGATGAGGTACGCAGGTTGACGACGACCGTGTAGGGTCTTTTCTCCGTCCGGACTACGGCCGGAGTTGACAACACTCGAAGGATTTCGCGTATCCGCGTCTTGACGTCTTCCGCGCGCACCAGTCGTTCGAGCGGATCCGCAGCTCCGAGGCGTGCGATTAGGTCGCGTTCCCCTTCCGTCAGTTGCCTTGCGGCGGCATTAACCGTGTTCAGCACGCGAGCGTGACGCGCGATGGGCGGGTTCGTGGCGAACCTTTCGACATCAAGCAAGAGGCGCGCGCACAGCATGCCGAAGCCGAACCAGTCGTCGTCCGGTCTCCAAGCCGAGGACGGTTGCAGGGCACGCTCAGGCGGAGTCGACCAGCCGACGGGCGGATCAGCCCCAAGTGGTCTGCCCAGGCGGACAGACCACTCGAATCCACCAAGGCGCAGTGACTCCGATCCCTCCTCGTCAGAGAAGAACAGCGCTTCCACGCCGACGTCGCGGTGAAGCACCTGCCGTTCATGAAGCAGATCGAGGCCAATCGCTATCCGCTCGAGAGCGGACCAAAGTTCTCTTCTCGCCGTTGCGTCGGTGTTCGAAAGCCAGGGGTACTGTGCCCGTCGACTCAGAGCTACACTGAGCGGCGTATAGCCGGGTGCCTCAAGTACCATCACGAAGCAACGAGCATCGCGGTCAAGGCCAGCGTCGCGCATGACAACGAGCGCCTCACCTGCGCCCGGACTGCTGCCTACCTTATAGAGGGTGCGAAGCTCCGCGTCCCAAAGCGCACGCTGGACTCGATCAGGCTCGTCACCAGCGTAGGCCCAAGTCTTAACCAGATACCTGAACCCGTAGTCGGTGAACGACTCCCACGTCAGGGCATCGCCACCACCCTGCAGGGGTCCGATCGCCAGCTCGTATCGCCCGCGGAGTAGTCGCGTCCCGACCTCTAACGACACGCCGTCTCCTCCCACAGCCCCCGATCCAGTCGGGCTCGTGTCACATTACTCTGGGGCATTTCACGCCTGGTCCAATTTGCGGCTCGCGAGCGAACGCGGCAATCGATCGTGGGCAACTTGCGGTGCTCCTCGGTGCTCCAGGGTCTCACTGAGCTGCAGTCGCAACTTCGCCTTGCGCCACTGGTGCACGAGGCGGCGGTCGCCGAGCTGGAGGCAGGGCCATCAGGGTCGGGCTAACGGCGATCGGGGCACAGCGGCGGTTCCAGGCACTGATGACCCGGTGCTGGTCGCTGCAGGTCATGGCGCGTGCTGAGGGCCTGCGTGCCCCGCAGCTCGCCAGGGCGCTTGAGAACCCCGGTGTGATCACGCCCAAGCTGGTCGCCGAGGTGAGCGCGGCGTACGACAGGTTGTGGAAGGCCGAGCCGCCACGGCGGACCGAGGTTGAGCGTCAGCTTGCGGATGCCGCGGGGGATGCAGCCCGCATCCGTGGCTGGGCGCCGCCACTGGCCTGGGACGACGATCAGATCGACAAGCTGAGTGCCGAGCCGGAGTCAAACTGGGAGCGCCGTTCCCGCACCAACATGCGCTCGACCGACCTGGCAGAGGACGCGGAGTTCGTTAATCATGAATAGGCACGCAGGCACTCGTAGGAGCCGGGCGGGTCGGATTCCGGCGCCAGCCGAGTAAGGCGCCGCTATGTATCCGGCCGCTCAGTCAGTCCGGAATAGTCAGCTGACCTAGACCGACGGCCGCAACGTGGCGGAGTGAACTGCGACATCCCGCGACGGTCATGATGCGGCAGAGCCACCAGTACAGGCGATCGCACCCGGCCCGCCTCTCAGCTCAAGAGGCCGCGCCAGAGCCACCTTCTGCTGCGGATCTCACCGAGACCCTCTCGCTGGAGTTCGCGTAGCCGCTCACCGACGCTCTCGGCGGCGGAGATCGCCTCCTCGTTAAGCCTGCGCAAAGGCTCCTGCTCTTGTGAGCGCTGCGTGGCTACTCGCACCAGCTCCTCACCATGCTCAACGGCCCGCTCGGGCTGCTGAGCCAGTGCCTGCCGGGCATCTCGGAGCCGGTCCATGACCCGCGCATAACTCTGGAGGCGCTCAACGAAGCTGGGATCGGTCTTGGCGGAAGTAAGGCGAAGTGGAGCAGGTCGTTCGAGGCGCCACCGATGGGGACGCCGTTCGATCCTAGGCTCGGCATCGTTCCCCCGGCTGAGCACGACACTCTTCAGCTTCTCCAACCGCTCGCGAAGCTCTCGATCTGTAACTTCTGGAGCGGTCATCCGTCGCGTCACTTTCTCCACGGATTCCGCCGCCGCCCGGGTCTCGGCGCCTCCGTCTTTCTGCTGGACGGCAGCGTTCACCTCCGTCAGGGCACTCAACAACTCGGTCAACTGGTCCACGAGACGATCAATGAGGTCCTGCTGCTTCTGACGGACCGGCATCATCTGCGTTTCCCTTACTGCGTTCCGGGCGGTCCTGACGGTGACCACGCAGAGGGCCGCGCCGCCTATCCCGCCAACCAGACCGGCCACTGCGCCAGCAATTGTCAGCCAAGCCGGAATCGGTGACGCGGATGTAGGTGCAGCGAGAAAGATCATGACGCGCACACTAGCCGTGCTCAGGTCCGGCATGCGCTTGTTTCGCAGCGACAACAGCGCAGCATCGGGGTGGCATGCTTCGCCAAGAGCAGCCGAGCCGTAGGTCTGCGCTGATGTGCGGGTCGACGAGGCCAACGGCGTGCCCGAAAATGCGCCACAGTTCGCGTGGTGTCCGCGTGAACGGAATGTTGGCCCACGTACTGCGACCCCGAACTCGCGCCGCAGGTTAGCTGCCTGGAGCCTTTGTCACCCTGGATGGTCAAGACGGCCGGTGCTACGGCGCAGGTCTCCAGCAGCTCCCAGCGCGCAGACTTACGGCGGCTAGGGTACGCGCGCGACCCAAATCGAGGTTCAGAGGATGGCTAGGAGCGTGCTCGCGCGCGAACAAGTATGGGTGGGCGCGTACGGACTTGTGTTGGCTCGCCGCCCACTCCCGACTAGCCATACGCTTAGCGCGTGAGCGAACTGCATCTGCGGCAGATCAAGCGTCACTTGCAAGATGCCTATCTGCCGCACGTAGACCTGACCGGCACGAAAGAAGAGCCTCACCAGCTGTCCCGCGCGATTGCAGCGCTGGCATTGTCAGAGCGTACGGGTCTGCCTCCCACCACAGCGTGCGCGTCCGTCACCGACCATGGAAAGGACGGCGGCATAGACGGGGTCGCTTACGCTGCGGATCGCGCGACCCTCGTCTTCGTTCAAAGCAAATGGACAGAGACTGCCAACACAGGCGTCAGTCAAGCCGATGTACTGAAGTTCGTCGGTGGTGTTCGGCGCGCCGTGAACGGTGACTGGAGTGGATTCGGAGGCCCGATAACGGACCGCCGCGCCGAGATTCTAGACATTCTAGACCAAGCGGGTACCAAGGTAGAACTAGTCGTAATCACATCGGGAACTTGGGATCTCGCGGAAGAACCCAAGCGGGAGCTTGAGGAATTCTGTTCGCAGATGAATGATTCGACCGACATCGCGAGCTACGTCTTCCTGAACCAAGAGCGCCTATACGCGATGTTG
>JAJYNV010000343.1 GCA_021786135.1 Bacillota bacterium | reverse complement strand
CCGGCGCGAAAGCCAAGCGCCGGTGGGGATCGACCTCGGCATCCTGCACGCCGCCACCCTATCCACCGGCAAGCACTACGACGCGCCCAAGAGTCTTGCGAAGAACCTCAAGAGGCTGCGCCGGCTCTCGCGCAGCCTCTCACGCAAGCAGAAGGGCAGCCGGAATCGGGAGAAGGCGAAGATGCGGGTGGCACGGCTGCATCGCCGTATCGCGAACATCCGCCGGGACTGGACGCACAAGCTGACCACGAACCTGACCCGCAGGTACGGCGTGGTCGTGCTTGAGGATCTGGCGGTCGGGAACCTGATGCAGAACCGCCATCTCTCCCGTGCGATCGCCGACGTCGGGCTCGGCGAGATGCGTCGGCAGCTTGCGTACAAGGCACCGCTGCGCGGCGGGCAGGTGGTCTTCGTGGGCCGGTTCTTCCCGTCGTCGAAGATGTGCCGCCGGTGCGGGACGAAGAACGACAGACTCACATTGGCCGATCGCATCTTCGTCTGCCCGGCCTGCGGCCACACGGAAGACCGCGACCTGCACGCTTCCCGCAACATCCTGCGCGAGGGCCTTCGGATCATCAGAACTACCCAGGGTCCCTGGGAAAGTGACGCCTGTGGACAGACGGCCGCCACGAAACGCTCGCGCTTCGCGAGCCGTCTGGTCGAAGCAGGAAGGGCGCAAGCCCACGGTAAGACACCGAAAGAGAGCAGCGGACATGAACACGTCTGACTACGTTTGCGGTGACAGATCGTAGGCCGTGTCCTCAAGGAGCACGCGCGACGCGACGAGATCGTCCTCGCGACCAAGGTGCGCAACCGCATGCACCCAGGGCCGATCGGCGAAGGCCTGTCGCGCAAGGCCATCATGTCCGAGATCGACCACAGCCTCAGGCGGCTCGGCGTCGACTACGTCGACCTCTACCAGATCCACCGCTGGGACTACGCGACACCGATCGAGGAGACGCTCGAAGCTCTGCACGACGTGGTCAAGGCGGGCAAGGCCCGCTACATCGGCGCCTCGTCGATGTACGCCTGGCAGTTCATGCAGGCGCTCGCCCTCCAGGAGCGACACGGCTGGTCCCGGTTTGTCTCGATGCAGAACTACCTGAATCTCCTCTACCGCGAGGAGGAGCGGGAGATGCTGCCGCTCTGCGCCTCGCAGGGCATCGGCGTGATCCCGTGGAGCCCCCTCGCCCGCGGTCGGTTGACCCGCCCGTGGGAGCAAACCTCGCGCCGCCAGGACCAGGATCCGTTCGGGCAGTCGCTCTACGCCGCCATGGCCGAGGCCGACCGGCAGGTGGTGGCGCGCGTAGGCGAGGTTGCGCAGGAGCGCAAGGTACCCATGGCCCAGGTCGCTCTCGCCTGGGTGCTGCAAGAGTCGCCCGTGACGGCCCCCATCGTCGGCGCCACGAAGCTCGCGCATCTCGACGACGCCGTGGCCGCCCTTGCCATCCATCTCTCACCCGACGAAGCAGGGCGCCTCGAGGAGCCCTACGTGCCGCACCCGGTTCTCGGATTCCACTGAAAGCCGGCCGGAGCCGGCGCGGGCTTCGCCTCCGCATGGCTCCCCATGGCCATCCGCCGGATGCGGGATCGAATCCCCCAGAGGAGAGCTTGCGACGGACGGAGGATCGCCATGGACGTGCGCCGGCATGAGATCGAGCTTTCGGGTGGGGTGCGTCTCCTTGTCGAAGATGCGGGCGAGGGCCCAGCCCTCCTTCTTCTGCATGCAGGCGTCGCCGACCGGCACATGTGGGACCCGCAGTGGCCGTGGCTCGCGGAGCGCTTCCGGGTGCTGCGCTGGGACTGGCGCGGCTTCGGCGATACCCCGCATGCGCCCGGTCCCTTCAGCTATGCGGCCGACGTCCTGCAAATCATGGCTGCGCTCGGCATCGAGCGGGCGACCTTCATGGGCTGTTCCTTCGGCGGCAGCGTCTCCATCCGGGTCGCCATCGAACACCCTGAGCGCGTGGAACGGCTGGTGCTTGTGGGTTCCGGCCTGCCTGGCCACGCTGGAGAGAATCCGCCACAGGTCGAGGAGCTCTTCGCACGCGCCGATGCCGCCATCGCGTCCGGCGACTCTCCCCTGGCGCTGACCCTGCTCGAGCGGCTATGGCTGGTTGGTCCCGGCCGCGATCCCGCAGCTGTGGATCCTGCCTATCTCGCCAGGGCCCGGGATCTCCTCGCCAGGATAGACCGGCCCGACAACGGCGCCGAGAGTCTGGACGCGGGCTGGTCCGCAGCCGATCGCTTCGCGTCGCTGGCCATGCCGGTGCTCATCATCGTCGGTGACGAGGATGTACCCGAGATCGTCCGCGCCGCCGAGGAGATGCATCGCCAGCTTCCCGGCGCCCGGTACGCGGTTATCGAGGGCGCCGCACACCTGCCGAATCTCGAGCGCACGAGGGCCTTCGACGCCGTCCTCGCACCGTGGCTCAGTTGACAGCAGGCGAGTAGGGCCTACCCCTGGGCGCTGTGGCAGCACACCTCGAACCGGTTCCCGTCGCCGTCCTCGAAGAACACGGCGTAGTAGCCGGCGTGGTACTCCGGGCAGAACTCGGGACCTTCGATTTCCTGCCCGCCAGCCGCGCGGATGGCTTGGCCGACGCGATCCACCGTCTCTTTCGTCTCGGCGGCAAAGGCGATACGGCTATGGTTGCCCCGATGTTCAGCCTCCTCCGTGATCGCGAAGAACGGGACCTCCACTTCTGCGTAGCCGTACCCGACCCACCGCTCGCTGCGCCAGATCTGGCCCATGCCAAGGGCAAGGAACAGCGCGTCGTAGAGCGGCAGCGACCGCTCGAAGCTCTCGATGCGCAGATCGACGTGATCGAGGAATGTCCGGCCCATCGATGAAACCTCCTTTGACGCACCCGAAACCTGCCTGCGCATTACACATGGCGCCCTTGCGATCCTCCTGCCCATGGCTTCCCCACGTGCCGGCATCCCGCCGGAAGGAGCGTGTCATGACGACGAAGCACGTCCCGGCCCTCATGCTCGCACTCACGGCACTGTTCCTCGCCGGATGTGGAAGCACGGCCGTGCACGCACCCGCAGCCGAGCCCACGCCGAACCCATCGTCCGCGTTTGCGCAGGCCTACCAGGCGGCGCTCTCCAATGCCCTGCAAGGCATGCCGCCCTACCCCGCGGCGGCCTCCGTCCTGCGCCGCCACCCGAAGGAGCTCGCCAGCGCCATCAAGGCGTCCTTGGCCGCGGATCCCTTGGTCACCGCTCTGCAGGGCACGTCCGGCTGGTCGCTCCTCTCCGAGCTGCCTTCTTCCCTGGCGGTGCCGATTGTGGAGCAGGCCATCGCGCGTTACGGTGTCGCGGCTCCAAACGGATTTGACGTCCCGACCGCCTTTCTGCTCTCCGAGGTCCGCCACGGGCCGCCCTGGGCCGTGCGCGCAGCGCTTCAGTCCCTCTTCCTGAACCGCGCGGCGAGCAGCGCACTGTGGCTCACGGCGCTTGCCGCCATACCGGCAGCCGACGCCGAGTCCGCTCAGGTCGGCTATTACCTGCCGAGCTCGCCGATGTGGCTCCAAGAGGTGCTCTCAAGCGCCAGGATCTCGAGCACGGTGAAGCGGGCCATTCTCTCGGAGACGTACCTCATCACACCCGACGAGTTCGCGCTGCTGAACCGGTACGCCAATGAGGTCCCGGACCCTGCGCTCGAGGAGCAGATCCTCGTCGACCTGGCGGAGAACGGCGCACCCGGCTCCGTGCAGGAGCTCGCGGACTTCACCGACCGTCGCCATGCCTTCCCTGGCGTCGTCTGGCCCGCTTCGCTCATGCTCGCCGTGAAGCAGGCCGACCCGCACGGCTACATCGCCCAAGGCATGGCGGATGTCTCCGCCCTGACGGGGACGGCCTATACCGATATCCACCGCTGCATCCCCCATACGAACCAATGCGGCTTCTATCTCGAGGGACCGGCCCAGTACGACCCGACGCAGCTGCCGGAGTGGCAGGCTCTGCTCACCCGGTTGCAGGGTCATCCCGGCTCGGACGACATCGCCTACATCATCGGCCGGGAAGAGGAGATCGGACACCACTACGGCAAGGCGGTCCTCGCCTTCGACCAGGCCCTCACCCTGCCGGACGGCGGCATGCAGTACGACGCGGCCAGCCGGCTCGTCTGGGTGCTCGACGTCGAGATGACGAGCAGCGCCATCGATCGGCTCATCCCGTCCGCCCCGGCGGAGCTGCGACCCCTGCTGCGCTACGCGGCGGCGGTCCACCTGCTGCGCGAAGGTCGCTTGAGCCAGGCCGTCGCCGGCCTCAAGGCGGCGGCAGCCCGGTCCGGGCAGATTGTCGCGGCCCTGCCTGGCATCTCCTATATCCAGACGCCGTTCCTCCAGTTCTTCATCGCAAGGCAGCTGCGGGCGGCGGAGAAGCTGCAGTCTCTCGCGCAAGCGTCCCGCACACCTGAGGGCGCCTTCCGCCTCGCCCAGTACAACTTTCAGAATCCGCTGCTCTACTACATGGGACTCTGGCAGGGCTCCCGCGCCATCTACATCGCGTTCTCGAGCGGCGGCACCTACCCCACCCCCGCCTGGATGCGCTATCAGGCGGAGTTCAACAACTATGCCGTTGCGGCGCGTCTCTACGCCCGGGCCGCCCGCCTTGCTGGCCAGAACGCCGCTTTGCGGGCCCGGGATCTCTACGGCGAGGGCGAGAGCCTGGTCGAGCTCTCGAATTACGGATCGGGCACGGACCTCTATCCGCCCTACGAGCTCTATGGACATACGGAAAGTCTCCTGCGCACGGCGGCAGCCGCCGACCCCCACGCAGCCATCGGCGGCAAGGCCCTGATGTCGCTCTACTACCTGACCGGCGACACGAAGCTCCTCGCCCGGGTCGTGAGGGACTACCCAGGCACGAGTTCCGCCTACGATGCCGCCCTACGCCTGCAGCCCGCCCATCGCTATACGGCCCACCCGCCCACAGGCCCGCAGTTCCTGGACTTCCAGCCGCTCTTCACGACGAACCGGCTCTCCGCCCGCGAGAAGGCGGCCATGAGCTCCTCGAGCGGGACAAGGAGCCAGGTGATCGCCGGCGAGACGCTCCTCTCCATCGCGCCCCGGCTGCAACCTGGAGTCCAGCCCGTCATCACCGGTGTCGAGGAGACATCCCGCGGCAGCCTCCTCATGCAGTGGGGCACCTACGTGCCGGTCGACGTCCCCGGACTCCAGCCCGTATACTTCCCTGGCCGAGCCTACGCGCGGGTCTTCGGCGTCTTCCGCGAGGTGCGCTTCACCCGAGTGAGCTACAGCTTCTTCCCTGGTCTAGGGTAGGAAGATTGAACTGTCGTCGCACAAATGGCGTGCACTGGCACGGGGAGCATACCTGCTGACTTGCTGGACGATCCCATTCGCCATGGCAGCGGTGCGCCTCCTGATAGCGGATTGCGGCACAAGTCACGCCAAACCGGCGACGAACCTTCCGTCGCAAGAGACCATGACCGGTAAGGTAGAACCTCCGCCTGCACCGGGACGCCGGCTCTCCTGCCGTTCTTCCTTGCGGGGAGCCCTGATGCGGCATGGGGCGTCGACGCGCGGACAAAGACCGTATGCAGGACAGTGGATGGCGGCGCCCAGTGGCGGAAGGGCTACCTTTTATGGTTCCGTTGTACAATCTTTCGCCGTAGTGGATAGTTTGGATATGACGCCAAAGATCGTAGCGAGTGACGGAGTGAGATTCCGTCGCGCAGGGGACCCAAACGGCCAACCGGCAATCTTCCTACCTGCGGCCTACTGGACAGGTGCGGCAGGCCTTGCGGTCGCCAGGGCATTCCATCACTTCTCCTGGTATCTCCTTGACCTGCCCGGGACTGGGGGCAGCCGCCCGCTTTCCCGCACAGATGCGAGCGGTCTGGCGCAATGGCTGGACGCCTTCTGTGAGCGAAATGACA
The DNA here is from genome assembly GCA_021786135.1 of Bacillota bacterium. Taxonomy (GTDB): domain Bacteria; phylum Bacillota; class Sulfobacillia; order JAJZYS01; family JAJYTV01; genus JAJZQO01. The sequence continues at coordinate 1,423 of JAJYNV010000343.1, read as the reverse complement.
TAGTGACCCCACACCTCGTTGGTCACTCTCTAGGTGGCTATGTGGCTCTCGCGATCGCTGCGACTGGGCAACCGCCGATCCGCTCGCTCCTGCTAATCGATGGAGGAGTAGCACCTATTGGTGTACCTCAAGAGATGGGTTGGATGGCATACGCAGTCCCCGTCGTCAACGCCACCGACCATTTACTCGCAGGCAGGTTAATCACGCGTCGTCCTGGTCCCAAGGCGCCACCCGAGGTGCCCGAAGATCCCGAAGTGACCGCGCACCGTCTGCGGGTTCCACTGTCAGATGCATTGCTACAGGCGGCGGCAGACCTCGTGGCGCCAGAGGGCGAGTCGTGGAACCTCGACAGCAGAGCTGTGCAACGCCTCGGCTTGTTGGGAGTGCGCACGTGGGGTCTAAGGTCCCTGAAACGTGTCAAGGTGCCCACACGTGTGCTGGTGGCGATGTTTCCCGGCGGTCCGCAGTGGGCGACGACGACAGCGATGCGGTCCCTGCAGGCGTTGCGAGCGGCTGGGGTCGATACGGTTGGCGTTTCCACCGGCCACTACGTGTTCTGGGATGACGCTGCCGCATTCTCTGAGGTTGCCGGCCCCTTCTACTCCCGGCTAATCCAAAGTGCTCAACGCTGACTGGGAACCCAAACTTGCCGTGGCCGGTACGAATTGTCGCTGTGCATGACGCCACCGCGGTCTCCCCGGCCAGTAGCGACCTCGACGTTGGCTCAATGCCGCTGCCAGTTTGCGAAGGAACAGCTACGCCCCACCTGAGTTAGCTAGACCGAGGAATCAGAGCGGTATGCAGAGCTATCCCACCGCCTCCCGAGGGAAGCGGCGGGATAGCTTCGATCTCCATGCCGTGCGGGCCTTCCGTCAGCTCTCGTCGCTGCCGAGGTAGGCCTGGGCCAAGGTGCCCTCCTGGCTGAAATCGGCGGGCGGCCCATCCGCCACGAGGTGACCTGCCCGCATCACGTAGACATAACTCGCGACGCGCAGGGCGAGGTGGGCGTTCTGCTCCACGAGCAGCACGGTGGTTCCCTGCTCGCTGATCTTCTGCAGCGTCTTGTAGATCACCTGGATGATCTGGGGGCCGAGCCCCAGCGATGGCTCGTCGAGCATCAGCACCCGCGGCTTCGACATGAGCGCCCGGCCGATGGCCAGCATCTGCTGCTCGCCGCCCGACAGCATGCCCGCCGTCTGGGTCAGGCGCTCGCGCAGCCGGGGGAAGAGGTCAAGGGTGGCGTCGAACTGCCGTCGCAGCTCGGCGCTCTGCCGGTAGTAGCGGTAACCGCCCAGCTCGAGGTTCTCGCGCACGGTCATCGTCGAGAAGACGCGCCGACGTTCGGGCACGTGGACGAGTCCCCTCTCCACGAGCTCGTGAGCCTTGAGACGCGTCACGTCCTCGTCAAAGAGGCGGAGCATTC
>JAJYNV010000322.1 GCA_021786135.1 Bacillota bacterium | reverse complement strand
CCGATCTAACAGCGCCACGAGCTGCTGCTCGCGACCCAGACCCGGCGAGAGCGGGAGATGGCCGCCATAGGGGGCAAGGTGGCCGCTGCCACCTTGCGACTCGGCGACGCCGAGGAACTCTTGCGCCAGCTCGGCACAGCAGGCCGCGAAGCATTGCGTGCGGCTGCCCAGCGACCGCAAGCAGAGGCGGCACTGGCGGCGGCATCGGTGGAAGAGACCCGCCTTGCGGCCGAACTGCACACGACTCGCGGGGCATCCGACGCGGCACAGACGAAGGCATCTATCGGGACTGACCGGCTGACCGCGGCGGAGCAGCGGCTGCAGGAGGCCCGACTGGACCTTCAGCGGCGCAGGGGGAGCGAGGAGAGCCTGCGCGCCGCGCGGGACGAGGCGGAGCACAGGCTCGCGGTTCTGCGCGACGCGAAGCGCGAGGCGGAGCGGCACGCACCGCCCGCAGTGCGGGCGGTGCTGGCGGCAGCGGGTTCAGGACGCCTTCAGGGCATCGTCGGTACTTTGGGCAGTCTCGTCGCACCGCGCGAAGAGCGGCTGGCGCTGGCACTCGCCACTGCACTCGGCGGGCAGGCCAGCGACGTTGTGGTTGCGAACGAGCAGGCCGCGCGTGTTGCCATCGCTCTTTTGCGCGATAGCGGCGCCGGTCGCGCCACCTTCCTGCCGCTCGATGCCCTGACTTCCGGCGATCCCGCCCAGCGCCCCACCCAGACGACGTGCCTCGGCGTGCTGGCGGACCTCTGCAAGTATCCCGACGCAGTGGCGCCGGCCGTCCGTATGAGACTCGGGCGCACGCTCGTAGCGGCGGATCTGCCGGAAGCCCAGGCGGTGGCGGCAGCCACCGGCAGGCGTTATCGCGTGGTGAGCCTGGACGGACAGGTTGTCCAGGTGGGTGGCGCGCTCACCGGCGGCCAGGCGGTGCAGCGCGTACCGAGAGCACCTTCTGCGGAAGATCTGGCGAAGGGCGAGAAGGAGGCCGGAGCGGCCAAGGCCCGTGCCGAGGAGGCCGCTGCGGAACTTGGCCGGGCCATCGCGGAGGAGCGTCAGGCGGCCAGGGCGCGTGATGAGGCGCAGATCGAGCTCGAGGGCATGGTTGCCCGCGCCCGCGAGGCAGCGCAGGCGAGCGAGCGGGTCGCGCGGGAATTTGAGAGGGCGCAGTCGGAGCGGGCACAGCTCGAGGCTGAATGTGAGCGGCTCAACGCGCTCGCACCTTCGGTCGACGCGGAGCGCGTGCAGGGTGCGGTGCTGGACGAGGCCCTGGCGCGGGAGGAGCTTGCGCGACTGCAGGCGGAGATTGTCAGGCTCCAAAGCGACGTAGACGCGGGCGCGGCGGAACTCGCGGCGAGCGCGGGGCAGCTGCGCGGTGCCGGGGCCGAGGCGGAAGAGGGTCGGGGACGGCGTGACGCCTCGCAGCGTTGGCGCGACGTCATCGCCCGCCGCAGGCGCGAGGCGCAGAAGCTCGAAAGCGACCTCAGGGCCTTTGAGCGCCTGCTCGAACGCTTCCTGCGCATGGCGACGGGGAAAGCCGCGGGGGCAGCCGAAGCGATCGCCGGACTGCGCGAGGAAGTCGAGCGTCTTGGCGTCGAGCGGCGGGCGGCGGAACGTCAATTGCTGGCGGCGCATGGCGAGGACGCCCTGGAGCGCAAACTGCCTTCTCTGCCCGCGGGGGCCGAGGAGGAACTCCAGCAGGCACGACATCGGCTCCAGGAACTGGGCGGAGCATCGCCTGATGCTCCCGCCCGACTCGCGGAGGCAACGCGGCGCCGCCTGGAGCTCGAAGAGCGCCTTTCCGACCTCCAGGGCGCCAAGGCTGCTCTCGTAGAGGTTCTGGCGGCTGCCGACCGAGCTGTCCAGGATCGCCTAGTGCAGGCGCTCGATGTCGTGGGACGGCGGTTCGGCGAGCTTGCGACAGAGCTCTTCGGCAACGGTGCGAGGGCAGGCCTCGTGCCGGTCGCGAACGGTATCGACCTGGAAGTCCAGCTGCCAGGGAAGGAAGCCGTGCGGCTGAAGTGGCTCTCGGGCGGCGAACGCGCTTTGTCGGCGATCTGTTTCCTGTTCGCCCTCTCGGCGATGCGCACACCGCCGTTCTACCTCCTCGACGAAATCGAGGCCAGTCTGGACGAGCGGAATGTCGAACGCTTCGCCCAGTTCCTGCGCCGCCAGGAAGGGCGGCAGCTCGTGGTGGTCACGCACCAGCGGCCGACCATGGAGGCCGCAGACCAGCTCATCGGAACGACCATGCAGGAGCGGGGCGTCACGCGTCTCGCAGGTGTCCAGCTAGGGGAGGACGGCCAGGGTGGCGATCTGGGACAAGTGGCGCAAGGGGCTTGAACGAACGCGACAGGCCCTCAAGGCTCGACTGGAGGACCTGGGTGGCAAGGGAGCATCCCGCGAGGAGATGCTCGATGCCGTCGAGGAGGCGCTGATCACGGCGGACTGCGGCGTCGCCATCGCGCGGGAGGTCCGCGCGACGCTGGCGCGGCGTCCGCAGGACGACATCCCGGCGGGATTCCGCGAGGAGCTCGGGCGGCTCGCTGGAGCGGCGACCGATCTGCACTTCGCAGCGCAGGGTCCCACCGTCTGGTTGCTCGTCGGCGTCAATGGCGCGGGTAAGACGACGACGGCAGGCAAGCTGGCGGCGCTCTACGGCAGGGCGCAAGGGCGCCGGGTGGTGCTGGCGGCGGCCGACACGTACCGGGCGGCAGCCACGGAACAACTCGCCATCTGGGCGGAGCGGGCCGGGGCGGAACTCGTTGCCGGCAGGGAGCGACAGGACCCGGCTTCGGTGGCGTTCCAGGCGATCGAGCAGGCGGGGGCGCGCGGTGCGGACCTTGTGATTGTCGACACGGCAGGAAGACTCCACAACCGTCAGGGTCTGCTCGATGAACTCGGCAAGATCGGCCGCGCGGTAGCCCGAGCCCAGGAGGGCGCGCCACACGAGGTGCTGCTGGTCGTGGACGGCGCGACCGGCCAGAACGCCTTGGCCCAGGCTCAGGGCTTCCTCGGGGCGGTGCCGATTACGGGCATCTGCGTGACGAAGCTCGATGGCGCCGCCAAGGGCGGGGCCCTTCTGGCCGTGCGCCGCGCGCTGGACCTGCCGGTGAAGCTGGTCGGGTTGGGCGAGGGAATCGAGGATCTCGTGCCGTTCGATCCCGCCGCCTACGTCGAGGGCATGGCGCCCAACTTCCGCAGCGCAGAGCAGTAGCTGACCGCAGGTCTCGACGCGAGGGATGCGCCCGGTCGATGTGACCGGGCGCATGGTTTCGGGCTTGGGCGGAGCGGGGGCGTGCAGGCCATCAGCGCTTCAAGGGTAGGCGCGCGCGGCGCCACGCGATCATGCCGCCGGTGAGATGGCTCACATCGCTGAACCCCATGCGCAGAAGCTCCGCAGCCGCCGCCTGACTGCGATGACCGGAAAGGCAGACGAGGGCGATCGGCGTCTCGCGCGACCAGTCCTTGCACGCACCACCGGTGGTGCCGAGCGGTGCGTTCACCGCTCCTTGGATATGACCTTGCACGAACTCGCGCGGCGATCGCACGTCAAGGATCCTGAGGGCGCCTTTCCCCTGCTGCGCCACATCGTGCAGCTCGGCCGGAGCGAGCTCCTTGAGGCCCTTGGGATGGCGAAAAAGGCCAAACGTAGTTATTCCTCCCCCGCCTGAGTCGGTGAAGGTAGTATACGGTCAAGCATGACAAATGGCGCAAGCCTATGCGACCAAGTCTCATAGGCAATATGGTGAAGAACGTGTCCACTTCGACCAGGGGAACTTGGTTGGACGGCCCAGACGAGGTCGATGCGCACGAGAACAGTGGGGAGGGCACGACCGTCGCGCCTGGGACTTGACGCGCTTGCCGCGTGTCCAGTAACCTCTGTTAACGTTACGGCTTAACGGGGAGCGACTTCCCTTGGATGTGCTAGTGCGGCGCGCCCTGCTCTACGACTTCTACGGTCTCGCCCTGCGCGAGCGCCAGCGCAAGGCTTACCAGCTGCACTACCTTGAGGACCTCTCGCTCGCAGAGTGTGCGGAAGAACTGTCATGCAGCAGGCCAGCCGCGCTGCTCCTGGTCCGTCGAGCGGAAAAGACGCTCGAGGAGCTTGAGACAGCCATTGGCAGCATCGCGCAGCATGAGCGTGAAGTTTCGCTCTGGCAAAACGTCTCGGTCGCCGCAGAGCGCCGGGATCTCGATAGGGTCCGGGAGATTGCGATCGACAGGCTGAAGGAGCTGGCCGCGGATGTTTGAGGAACTGCAGGAACACCTGCGCCAGACGTTCGACCGCTTGCGCGGTCGCGGCAAGCTGACGCCCGACGATATCAAGAAGGCCTTGCGCGAGGTGCGCATCGCGCTTCTCGATGCCGATGTGCACTTCGCGGTGGCCCGGGACTTCGTCGCACGACTCGAGCCGCGGCTCATGGGGCAGGACGTGCTCGATAGTCTGACGCCTGGTCAAACCGTGCTGCACCATGTGCAGGAGGAACTGCAAGACCTTTTGGGCAGCGAGACGCAACACATGCGGCTGGGTGGCCCGGCACCGCACGTGGTGCTGCTGCTCGGCCTGCAGGGCGCAGGCAAGACCACCCTCGCCGCCAAGCTCGCGCTGCGCCTCAAGCAGGAGCAGCACTGGCCGCTGCTCGTCGCCTGCGACCTCAAGCGTCCGGCGGCCATCGAGCAGCTCGCGGTGCTGGGTGAACGGATCGGGGTGCCGGTGATGCGGCCGGACTCGGACGACCCCGCCAAAGTGGCGCGCGCAGGTGTCGAGAGAGCCCGCGCGGCCGGGCAGGACATAGTGCTGGTCGACACGGCCGGACGCCAGCAGGTGGACCCGGAACTGATGGACGAACTGCGCGCGATCAAGGCAGCTGTGGCACCGCAGGTTTCCCTGCTGGTGCTCGACGCCATGACCGGGCAGGCGGCCATGGAGACGGCCAAGACGTTTTCGGACGAGATCGGCATCGATGGCATCGCACTCGCCAAGCTCGACGGTGATGCCCGAGGCGGGGCGGCCCTTTCGGTGCGGGCCGCGACAGGCAAGCCGATCCTCTACGCATCCGTGGGCGAGCGGCCCGAGCAGCTGGAGCCGTTCCACCCGGACCGCATGGCACAGCGCATCCTCGGCATGGGCGATGTCCTCGGCCTGATCGAGCGGGTGCAGAAGCAGGTCTCCGAGCAGAAGGCCGGCGAGATGCAGGGGCGCCTCAAGAAGGGCGAGGTTACGCTCGACGACCTGATGGAGCAGCTCAAGTCCGTGCGCAAGATGGGCTCGCTGCGCGAACTCCTCGGCATGATCCCGGGCGTTTCGCGCAAGGTCAGGGAATCGGATGTCGACGAGAGCCAAGTCGGCAAGAATCTTGCCATTCTGCAGTCGATGACGCGCCAGGAGCGCCGAGACCCGCGTCTTCTTGACGCCAGCCGGCGTCGCCGCATTGCGAAGGGCTCGGGAACGAGCGTCGCAGATGTGAACCGGCTGCTGCGCCAGTACGAGGAGATGCGCCGGATGGCGAAGGCAATGCGTGGCATGCGCGGCAGAATGCCGCAGCTACCACCAATTGAGAGGAGGTGAGCGAACTGGCCGTCAAGATCCGTTTGCGCCGCATGGGCGCCAAGAAGAATCCGTTCTACCGGATCGTCGTAGCCGACAGCCACTCGCCGCGCGATGGGCGTTTCATCGAGGAGATCGGCTACTACGACCCGAAGAAGCAGCCCGCCGTCATGGAGATCCAGGCTGAGCGTGCAGCGTACTGGCTGAAGAACGGTGCGCAGCCCTCTCAGACCGTCCGAGATCTCCTGCGTCGTGCAGGGGTTGTCGCAGGCGGCAGCCAAGGGGAAGGGACCGACTGATGGAGAACGCGCTGATGCTCCTGGTGCGGTCGCTCGTGCGCGATCCCGACGCGGTGCGCATCGAGCGTCATGACGAGGGCAAGAGACTGCTCTTCGTGGTCTGTGTCGCACCGGAGGATGTCGGCCGAGTCGTCGGCCGGGGGGGCCGGATCGCCAAGTCGCTGCGCACCCTGATGCGCATGGTCGGCGAGCGCGAGGGTCACCAGGTCGTCGTCGAGGTCAAGTGAGGCTGGAGGTCGGGCGCATCGTCGCCGTCCAGGGCCTGCACGGCGAGCTTCGCGTGCTGATGGACGATCCGTCCATCCCGCTCGAGGGGCGGATCCTGCAGGTGGAGGGCGAAGAGGCGCAGCGGCGCGTCGAGAAGGCAAGGCCGTGGAAAGTCGGCGCGATAGTGGCGCTCACCGGCGTCACGGGCCGCGGCGAGGCGGAACGCCTCGTCGGCCGGCGCCTGTTCGGCGAAGACAGGGAGCGCCCCGGTCTGAGCGAAGGTCGCTACTACGTGCACGACCTGATCGGTTGCGACGTGTCCGACGAGACAGGACGCCTGCTCGGTACGCTCAAGGCCGTCGAGCCGAAGCCGGCGCAGGACATCTGGGTGGCCGAAGGTCCCGAGGGGACCTACCTCATTCCCGCGGTGCGCGCCACTGTGCTGTCGGTAGACCTCAAGGCGCGGCGCATCACGGTGCGAGGGGGCGGAGTCCTTGGCCCGGACGCTGCTGGTTGACATCGTCGGCCTGTTCCCGGAGGTTGTGGCCGGGGGGCTCGCGACGAGCGTGCTCGGCAGGGCCCAGGCGCGCGGCCTCATGGCTGTGCGTGCGGTCCAGCTGCGGGAGTACGCGATCGGGAGGCACCTCTCGCTCGACGATGAACCGTACGGCGGCGGCGCAGGCATGCTGCTCAGACCCGAACCCGTACTGCGCGCTATCCGCGACTTGCGCACGCCGAGATCCCAGGTTGTGCTGCTGGCGGCGGATGGGGCAAGATTCGATCAGGCCGGTGCTCTGGAACTTGCCGGCTACGACCATCTCGTTGTGCTCTGCGGTCACTACGAGGGCTTCGACGCCCGTATTCGCCATTTCGTCGACCGTACGCTGTCGCTCGGCGACTTCGTGCTGAGCGGAGGCGAGCCGGCGGCGCTGGCCATCGTCGATGCCGTAGCACGTCTCAGACCGGGCGTAATCGACGCGGACTCGCTGCTCGAAGAGTCGTTCAACCAGGGCCTTCTTGAGGCCCCTCAATACACGAGACCGCCTGTCTTCCAGGGCATCGAGGTGCCTGCTGTGCTGTTATCGGGGCACCATGCGCGCATCGGGGCGCACCGCCTTGCGGTGGCCAGGACGCGCACGGGACGTCTGAGGCCAGGCGGTGCCAGGGCCCATGCTGACAAGTTCCCGAGAGAGGAGGACTAAACCATGGACGAGCTCCGACGCATCGAAGAGGAGCAGCTGCGGTCCGACGTGCCGGAATTCCGGCCGGGCGACACCGTCCGCGTCCACGTCAAGGTCGTCGAGGGTAACCGCGAGCGCATCCAGGCATACGAGGGC
>JAJYNV010000058.1 GCA_021786135.1 Bacillota bacterium | reverse complement strand
ATGCCGCGCCGCAACACCCCAAGATGGGGTAGGGCGCCGCTGAGCGGCCCCAGGAACTGCCGCGACCCTTACGATTCGCAAAGCACAACCTGGGCAAGTATGCCCTCGTGGAACAGCCGGTAACAGACCGGATGGCACGAGGGCCTTGTTGTGTCCAGATACGGAGCGTACAGGTCGGCATAGTGGCCGACTTAGTGACCTGCGTAGTGACCGACATTGATCGGCTGGCGCGCACTGCCGGAAACGGCCGCGAGGAGCTCATCTCATGACTTACTGGTGCCTCGATTCAGCCTCGACTATATGTTTTTCCACTCGTTCGGACGTGTTTCCATGGCCCGCGACTTCGCCCGAGACCTGGCTTCGCTGTCTGCTGTCGACTGGCTCATCCTGGTCATGCTCTTCCACTGCCGCGTAGCTCGTACGGACCAGATCCATCGCGCCTGCTGCTTACGCCATGACCTCCGCGAAAATGGGCTGCCTCAGTGCCGTGAGCAGCTCCGCCGGCTTCGACCCTTCGGACTCGTGGTATCCGTGTGGCGTCAAGCCTTTGGCCGTGAAGGTCTGACGCAGCTGTGGGCGTTGAGCCGGGATGGGTATGCCGCTGCGGCTGGACACCTTGGTATTGCGGTGCGCAAGCCTACAGCCCGCGACACAGCAAACGCCTTCGCCCGCAAGAACCACTCACTGATGCTCGCGGAGATGTACGCCTCATTGCAGGTCGCGGCAGGCGTTGCCGCTGCCGAGGCGTCGGAGGCCGGGGAGCCGCCGATCAGCTGGACGTCAGGGAAGAGCGCCCACGCTGCCGCCTTCGCGCGCGCGCGCGAAGGCGACCGAGACGCTCCTCTGGAAGGAGGAGCCGCTGCGCGAGCGCCTGCGCTAGATCGCGGTGATCGTGCTGTCGCTGTCCTTCACCAGCTTCGACACGATGATGCACGAGGCCACCCAGGACCTGTCGCCGGAGCAGATCGCGCCCGTGCGCAAGGAGGAGCAAGGGGTGAGCGCCGTGATCGAGGCGGCGATGCTCAAGGGGGCGGAGACCGGCGAGATCCCCACACGCGATCCGATCCTGATCGCGTATCCTTCGTCGCCCTCCTGCGCCTCGGGCAGGCGTACGACGAGGCGAGCAGGCCCCGCTTCCCGGGCAGGGGAGAACGGCAAAGGCGCTCATCGGGGCGCTCTGCGAGGGGCTCGGCCCGCGGCCGTCGTCGAATGTGGTCGGGCCATCGGCCTGAATCGGCGACGAGTGTCCGAGCCGAGTGGGGCTATGGCGCCCGCGCGTAAGGCAACGTGCTCCGAGGCGTTCCACCGACGGTTGCTATATGTAGTTACACGGCATATGCTAGAAACATGAATAAACGCGCGATGCAGGAATCGAGCTTCCTGATCCTGACGGCGCTTGCCGCGGGCAGCCAGCACGGCTACGGCATCATCCGGGACGTGGAGGGGATCTCGGGCGGCCGCGTCCGCTTGCAGGCAGGCACCTTGTACACGGCGCTCGAGCGGCTGAGCGACGAAGGCCTGATCGAGGCCGAGCGCGAGGAGGTCGTCGACAGCAGGCTGCGCCGCTACTATCAGCTCACTGCGTCCGGCCGGGAGCGTCTCGCAGAAGAGGCCGCCAGGCTGCAGACACACGCTGCCACCGCACTGAAGAGGCTGGATCTTGCGAGGGGGATCGTCCCGTGACCGCACCGGAAGCCCGCGAGAGGGCGTACCGGCGGCTCTTGGCGCTCTATCCGAACTGGTTCCGCCAGCAGCGCGAGGAAGAGATGATCGGCGTGCTGATGGCGGGTGGCCAGGGAGAGAGGCGCCCCGGCCTCGGGGAATCCCTGGACCTCGTCCGCGGCGCCGCCGCGATGCGGCTGCACCCTCGGACCAAGCTGACCCGCGGCGTGGCCAAGGCGATGCGGCTCATGTACCTTGGGTCGCTCCTGCAGCTCCTCGCGCTCCTCACATCGTTCCTCACGCTCCAAAGCGTCAGGGCCGCGATCCTGGCGCGATATCCCGCCCTCACCGCGGCGCAGTGGCACGACATCGTGGCCGTCTCGGTGGTGCCTGCCTGGATCGAGGCCCCGATCATGGCCGCCCTCTGGGCCATCCTCGCCCTGGCCGTCGGTCGGGGCGTGCGCTGGGCCAGGGTCGCGTTCGCCGTGCTCTTTGGAATCTACGCACTCGGACTCCTTGGCGCGATCGCCCGCGGCGATGTGCTCTACGCGCCGGCGGACATCGTGGCGGACGCTCTGCAGTGGCTCGCGGGGTTCCTGGCGCTAGGGCTGATCGTGCGCGATGCGACCCGTGAGGAGACCCTTCAGCCACCTGCTGGGGCGGTGGGCTAGCCATGGACTCGTCAATGCTCCGACCGGGCGCGGGCAGGGCCGGGGCGGACCGTCGCGCGCCGCACAGACTGGCTGCCATGCTCGCCCTGCTTGCGGTGACGACGCTCGCCGCGGGCTGCGGCGCCTTGAGCCCGACCGCCGCACTCCAGCAGAAGCTCCTCACGACCGCGAACCTGCCGTCCGGCTGGACGGAGGTGCCGACGAGCGACATCACCACACGGCTCGAGGCCGGGAGCTGTCTCTCTGGGCTAGAGGCGCGTCCCAAGGATGTCACCATTGCGACGGCGGGCTTTGTGGCAGGCACCGCGATTCCCACCTTGGGCGAGGCCCTGGCCGAGGGAACCGGGGCGCCGCGGATGTGGCGCCGCCTGAACGAGGCCTTGGCGCACTGCCGGACCGCGACGCTCGTCATCGCCGGCAAGAAGGTCCAGAGCACGATCCGGCGCCTGCCCTTCACGGGCGTCGGCCGATCGTCCTCGGCCTACGCCTGGGCGTTCACCCTGTCCGGCGTCCCTATCGGCTTCGACATCGTCCTCTTCCATGTCGGCAGCGACGCAGCCTATCTCGTCTACGCGGATCTCGGCTCCCCGTCGCCGAGGACGGTGCGTGCCTTCGCGGATGCCGCGGCGGCGAAGGCAGCGGGCAAGACCGCTCGCGTCCCGGATGGGCTCTCGGTCGTGTGGGCACCCGTCAAGACCATCGAGACCACCAGGGGGATGGTCGCCTACCGCAGCATCGGCAAGGGGCCGGCGCTCATCATGATCACCGGCTACGCGGGGACGATGGAAGGCTGGGACAGGCGGCTCGTCGACACCCTCGCGCTGCACCACCGCGTCGTGATCTTCGACAATGGCGGCATCGGCAGCACCTCCGCCCTGCCGGAGCCCCTCACCATCGACGCGATGGCGGATCAGACGAGCGCTCTCATCGCGGCCCTCGGGCTCAGGCACGTGGACGTGCTGGGCTGGTCCATGGGAGGCATGATCGCGCAGGCCCTGGCCGTGCGCCACCCGGGCCAGGTGCGCAGGCTGGTCCTCTGCGCGACCTTCCCCGGTGACGGCCAGGCGGTGCGCCCGACCGAGGCGGCGATCAACGCCCTCAAGAGCGGCGACTCGAAGAAGGTCATGGCGGACCTCTTCCCGAGGAATCAGCTCGCTGCGCAGAACGCGTACCTCGCGGCTCTGTCGAGCTACCCCGCGTCGTCGCCCGCCCCGTCCAACGTCGTCACGGCCCAGGGACAGGCGGTGGACGCCTGGTGGGCGGGGAAGGATCCTGCCGGGAAGGCGGCAGCGACGATCCACGTCCCGACGCTGGTTGCCGACGGCACCGAGGATCGCCTCGATCCGCTCCAGAACAGCTATGCCCTCGCGCGGTTCATCCCGGGGGCGGAGTTGAGGCTCTATCCGGACGCCGGTCACGCATTCCTGTTTCAGGACGAGGCAAGCTTCGCGCAGACGGTGGACGCCTTCCTGAACTGACCGCCTGCGGCGCGGCTCACGGCTCCGCAGCAATGACGGCACCGGCCCCGATCGGAGCGGCCGGTGCTCTCTTCCTTCTATAGCCGCACCCGAGGGACAACGCCTGCTGCAGACGATCACGCAGCCCGGCCCAGGATCACTCCTCGCCGTCCCAGTAGCCGACCTTCTGAGGCCGGTAGACTTCGTTGGCCGCCGCCCACTTTTGGGAGTCCGGGTAGTAGCAGTGCTCCTCGGGCGGGTTGTCGGCGATGACGTAGTAGACGAGATCGTCGTCGCCCGTGTTCGCGATGGTGTGGATCCACCCCGGTGGCTGGATGATGTGGTCGCCGGGCGTCATCGGGATGGAGGCCTGCCCATCTTCCTGCACCATCTCGCCGCGGCCCGAGAGCACGATGTAGTACTCCCACTGGACGCTGTGGTAGTGCCGGGGCCAGGCCCACTTGCCGGGTGGAACCTTGACGATGTCGACATCGAACGGACGCGGTCGGACGACCGGTTCTTCCGGCGAGGCGAAACTTTCCTGCGCACGCACCGGAGCGACGAACTGGTGCGACAGGAACTTTTCGTACACCTCGAACCGGCCTTTCGGCGATGTCTCCACGTTCCACCCGACGTCCGCCTCGTTCAGGTGCAGCTTCAGATCCTCTGCCATGATTCGCCCCCCTATCGCGAACAAAAGTTCGCTATTCCGTACACCCTTCCTGCAGGGTATGGGGGCGGGCACGGTCCAACGTCACGTCTTTGTGAGCTACAGCTGCCTGGCCTTGAAGAGCACTGCTCCGTGCAGGTCCGATAGGCGCGTGAATGTCGCGCTCAGGCCGATCTCGGCCGCTGCCGCGGCCACGTCGGGGAATAGCGCGTAGTTCTCCTCTTCCCACTGCTCCGCGAGCCGGCGGCGTGCCGCATCCTTGGCGGCCTCGTCGGCGAAGAGGATGTCCACGAGGAGGAACGCACCCCCGTCTCGCAGCACGCGGAAGATCTCCCGCAGGGCCTGCGGGCGCTCCTCGGTCTCGAGATGGTGGAACGCGAACGCCGATATGGCCGCGTCCATCGCGGCATCCGCCACAGGCAGAGCCAGGAAGTGGCCTTCGAGCAGGGGCCAGTGCGGATGGTCGCGCCGTGCGAGTTCCAGCATGCGCGGCGAGATGTCGACGCCGGTGACCGATGCGCCCAGATCTTCGAACAGGGTGCCGAAAGCGCCGAGGCCGACGCCGATGTCGAGCACCCTCTGCCCCGGCTGCAAAGGCAGAAGCCTGGCGGCCAGCGCAAGCGACCGATCGTGCCCCTCGAGGACGCCAAGACCCTGACGCACAGCCTCTTCGTAGGTGTCGGCCCATTCGTCGAACTCGCGGCGCGTCTCGGACAGACGATCTACCATCTCTTCGAAGCCTCCATGTCGCACGAGGTAGTGTCCAGAAAATGCGGTCGCGGGCACATTGAATGTAGCGACCTCGCTTATTGAATCGTACGCAGATCCGACCCTTGGATTAGGAGGGGAGGCCCCGAGACATGTCAGCCCACAAACATCGCGATGCAGTAAAACATGTACAATATGAACAGTATGTTCGGTGTTCGGGGCTGGGAACCCACCGATTATTAAAAATGCGGTGGTCGCCGATTCGTCTGCACCTCATAGCTGGTCGGTCCATTACGTTAGTCCATTCCCAAGTTGCACGCCCATCTGGACCGCTAAAATTCCAAGTCATTTCGAAGACGCCTCTTGTGCCTTCGACATGCTTGATCCGGAGGACTGGCGAGAAGACCGACCAATCCTGACTATCTATGAAGCGTTCACAGGCCCCATTAAACAGCTCCACGGCCGATCGGAACAACTCGCGCTCGGTCAGTGAGAGCCGTTTATAGTCGGAGTTAAACGAATCCGTTCGTTCGTATCTCACGACTCCAACTCGGCGAGAAACTCATTGACATCCTCGGAGATCTTCACTCGCCCGGTCTTGATGTCCGCGTTCGCCTCGCGCTCCATGCCCTGCCACTTGTCGGTCCAAAACCACGCCTGGTCTGACGGGATCGGGATGTGAGGGCGCAAGACAAGTTCGCCCTCCCTTTCAATCACTTCGAGTTGCACTCCAGGCTGATCCAAGCCATAGCGGCGCCGGGTTTCGGTCGGAATCGCAACCAGTCCCCGATTCTGCATGGTCAGGAATACCGTTCCGCGACTATGGACAAATGTCTCACGTTGGTGTCCTCATCGCTTCCTGCTTCAGGGACCCGCGCCTGGCGCCCACAACTGATGCTGACGCCCCGACGGAGGGGTCTCCACAGGCTTCAGATCCCGGGGAACTCCCGGTACTTGGACCTATAGGGTGAGGGCCGCGAGGTTGCGTGCGGCGTTCAGGTCCCGATCCATGACGTTGCCGCAGCCATCGCAGCGGTAGACCCTCTCCGAGAGGTCCAGATCGTCCTTCTTGGCGCCACAGGCGCTGCATGCCTTCGACGACGCGAAGAACCTGGGGGCTACGACGAGCCGACTGCCGTACCAGACCGTCTTGTACGAGAGCATGCGACGGAACTCCGCCCAGCCGGCGTCGGCGATATGCCGCGCGAGATGGCGGTTGCGGATCATGCCACGCACGTTCAGGTCCTCGACCACGATCACCGACTTGGTTCTCGCCAGTTCCGTGGTCGCCTTGTGCAGGAAGTCTTGCCGCTGGCAGCGGATCCTGCGGTGCAGCCGGGCAAGGCGCAGCGCCGACTTGCGCTGGTTCTGCGATCCCTTGCGCTTCCTGCTCTGCGCCTGCGAGAGGCGGCGAAGCCGTCTCAGGGACCGTTCAAGGGCCCGCGGGGACTTGAGCGCGGTGCCGTCGGACAGCACCGCGAAGCTCATGAGGCCGAGATCGATCCCGACGCTGGGGCCCACGACGGGCATCGGGTCCTGCCGCTCCCGCTCGACCGTCAGGGAGACATACCAGCGGTTGGCCTCACGGACTACGCTGGCCGAGAGGATTCTGCCCTGGAACTTGTCCGTCGGCTCCTTCGTCCGGATCTTGCCGAGGCGCGGCAGGACGACATGCCGCGGCTGGACACGGATGCTGCCCGTAAGCCGAAAGGCGTCGTGGACTCCCTTCTTGCGAAAGCGTGGGAAGCCGACGGGCCGGCCCTCCCTGCGCCCGCGCCAGAAGTTCCCGAATGCCCGTTCGAGGTCGCGAAGCGCTTCCTGGGGAGCGCACTTCGACACCTCGACCCACCAGGGAGCCCCCTCCCGCTTGAAGGCATTCCACAGGCGGTGCAGCTCCATGGCACGCGGCAACTTCTCGCCCTTCTCCAGCCGTTCCCGGCAGAGCACGAGACCGAAGTTGTACGCGAACCGCGCGGTGCCCGCGTGCTTGGCGAGCAGGGTGCGCTGCGCGACGCTCGGGTCGAGCTCGTACCGATACGCCTGCCGCACCAGCACCGCGTCACCCCCCAGCCTCAACCACTACATTCGATCACTTCCATCGCTTTCCTGGCGCGGTTGCGCGCGGGCCGCTTTCCGTACAGCCGCGCGCAAAAGAACGTCAACACCTCGACCATGTCCTGCATGAGATCGTCCTGGACCTCCCCAAGGTCCAGAACCACAAGGCGCCGCCCCT
>JAJYNV010000157.1 GCA_021786135.1 Bacillota bacterium | reverse complement strand
TGCCCAGTCGATCTCCTTCCTGAACCAGGACCAGGGCTTTCTCCTGTGCGGCGGCCCGCCGAGCGCCGGCGAACAGCCAAAGACCTTCTACGCGACCGAGGACGGCGGGCAGAGCTGGACCATGGTCTCGACGGCCGTAGGCGGCATCGCATCGTCGAGCGGGCTGCCGCTCTCCGGTTACGTGCACAGCATGTTCTTCCTCAGCGTCCAGACGGGGTTCATCGGGCTCGACCGCGGCGGCGTCTACATGACGCGCGACGGCGGCGCCTCCTGGCAGGCGGTGTTCGGTCCGCCCCTGCCGACGGCGAGCGGTCAGGCCTTCTCGGTCGGGTTCAGCGACAGCGAGCACGGCTGGCTGCTCGCCGGCGATGGCCCACCGCTCTATACCACCTCGGACGGCGGGCTTACCTGGCAGCTCGTCTATCCGCCGATCAGTCCGAGCACAGCGATCTCGTTCCTCACAGCAGGCCTGGGCTACGCAGCCGGTTGGACATATGACGGCGCGACGGTGATGCGCAGCCTCGACGGCGGCGCGACCTGGATCGCTACCGGCAACGCACCCGTCTCGCTCTCCGCGCTCGAGGTGCTGGGGCCGAGCGAACTCATCGCGCTCGGCCAGGCCGCTCTTTACGTGTCGCTCGACGGCGGGCGCACATGGCAGATGCGGCCGTTCGCCCATGGCTGGTATCCTGCCGCGCTGGGCATGGCGAGCACGGAGCAGGGATGGGTCATCGGCTATGCGCCGTCATCCGGCAGGCAACTCTTCTACACGCAGAATGGCGGCAGCACGTGGCGGAGCCTGACGACGCCCTTCACACCAAGCGCCATCGCACCCCTAGGCGGCTCGGACGTGCTCGCGACCGGTGCGGCGACCGTGCCGCAAATCTTTCTCAATCCGGACAAGGAAGGGCGCCGGGCGACCACACTCAAGCCGCAGACGCCCTATCTCTGGCGAAGCAGCGATGGCGGTGCGCACTGGACACCGATGGCCCTGCCGAACTGGCAGCCGCAGGAGGGATCGCCTCTCGGCATGCGCGTCGGCCCGGGCGGCATGGTCTGGCTCTGGTCCGGAACGACCATCTGGCTCAGCACGGACGGTGGCGCCAGCTTCCAAACCATCACGTTCCACGATCTCGCTGACCTCAGCGACGCGAGTTTCATCGACGGGCAGGACGGCTGGGTTCTTACGACGAGCGGATCGCTCTACAGCACGACCGACGGCGGCGCCGTCTGGCAGGAGGTCGCGAGCAGCGTCAGCTTCTAGCCGCGGCGCCCAGCACGTAGCGGTCCGCCCAGGCCTTCGCGTCCGGCATGCCGCAGCGCACGATGCGGCGCGCGGCGTGCCCATAGTCGTACTCCGTGCGCAGGAACTCGACGTGCTCGCCGAGGAGCGCCCAGTACGCGCCAGGCAGATCGCCATCCGGCATGCCGACGCTGCCCGGATGCACGAGCCGATGGCTGTCCCGATACTCCTCGCCCTGGCTGTGCCCGCTCCCCGCGACGATGACCTCATCGCCGCGCGGCAAGCGTGCGGGCGGTTCTCCCCCGTCCGAGAGGCTGTGGTAGAAGTAGACCTCGCCCAGGTCCTGCATCAGGAAGCGGATATCGGCAGGCAACGCGTGGAGGTAGTCGCGCTGATGGCGGCTGATGCGGCCAGCCGCCCAGCGCACCAGGGGATCGAACGCTTTCGTTTCGTCGAGACGACCGGCCATGAGCCGATCGTAGCAGTCTACGACGGCACGATCGGCAGGTCCCTGAATCGCCACCACCCAGTCGCCGAGTGCGATCAGGATGTCCAAGGCATCCGCCGGCAAGGGCCCTGCCGCGATATCACCGCCCAGGACCACCTTGTCGGCGCCCGACTTGCGCGCGGCTTGCAGCGTAGCCTCGAGCGCCGGCAGGTTGGCATGGATGTCATAGAGCGCGGCAATTCTCATGCGGATCCCCTCCTCGATGCGAGTGGGCCTCCGAGCATGTGGAAGCGGTTCGCCCGCGCGCTGGCGATACCTGCCGCAAGGTCCGGCCGTTGACGCGCAGGCGACGTTTTGGCTACGCTATGCCACAGCACCACACGGGAGGCGGTACGTTGAACCTGATTCGCCTCGTGCCGAAGAGCGCTGACGACGTCGAGTCCCACGACTGCGGCTGCCACGGCAGCGGGCACGATCAGCACGGCGAGGGCGGTTCCTGCGGCTGCGGCGGCCATGGGCACTCGCATGGCGAGGGCGGCTCCTGCGGCTGCGGCGGCAGCCACCAGAGCCACGGACACTGACGAAGATCGAACATGCGGACATCGCCCAGGCGGTGTCCGCTTTCCGTTGGCTCCATCTGCCTTCATCACCTAGCCATGATCCCCGCCTAGGCCGCGCAGGATACCGTCCAGCACAAGTCGCGCGCCTCCTTCTGGTCTTTCGGCAGCCTCCCGCAGCGCCTCGCGCCACGCGGCCAGCAGCACAGGTGCCAGTGCATCCGGTCCCCATGGCCAGAGGCTCTCCAGGAAATCGCCGATCGCCCCACTCCGCCCGGGCGGAGGCTGCCAAAGGAGTGCGCTGCGCCGGCTCTCCGCCACTAGATCCCAGCCCGCCAGAAGTGCGGCGCGCATTGCCTTGGCCCCTGGCGCGGCTCCCGCAGCAGCCTGAGCCATGACAGCCAGAAGGCTCGCCTCTTCGCGAGCGATCACTTCCCGAATGAGTCCTGGTTTGCCGCCGAAGTGATGGTAGAGCGCGCCTGTTGTCACGCCGGCCTCAGCGCAGATCTCGTGGACGCCCGCGCTCGCGAAACCCCTTGCGGCGAACGCCGCGGCAGCGGCTGCCACGAGCCTGTCGCGCACCGCTGCCTCATCTCTTTCCATGGCGGCAGCATAACACGATTACGCATCAACCTAACAGCATTATGGAATGTACGCCCGAATTTTCATCGTCTTACATCTCCGGCGATTCATGTCTATATTGGCTGTAGAGCCTTCTCCTTGAGTCCGAGGAGCGTGCGAGCATGCGCAAGTCGACCGGCATCCTGCTGTGGCTCACGCTGCAGTGCACGGCTTTCGGCTGGTCCGCCGCCCTCGCGATCGCAGCGGGCGCCCTCTTCCATGTGCCCGTGGCGGTCCCGATCCTCGCCCTCAGCTACCTCCTGCCGGCGCTTGGCCGCAGGCACTCGGGCTGGATTGGCTTCCTGAGTCTCGTGGCGCTGCCGGTCGCGGTCGCTCTCCTGCCCATCACCCGAGATGGGCCGCATGTCGCGCTCCTGCTGCTCGCAAGCGGCCTCCGCGCAGCCACGGCGCCGCGCACGGCGACGGTTTCGAGCCTGCGAGCCGAAAGCCGTACAGGGCTTGCCGCCCTGGTGCTGGCGGCTCTCGCAGTGGCCGTCGCCCAGGCATCGCCCTGGTCTCTCGCCCTGACGGCAGGGATCTTCCTGATCGGCTCCTTTATCGGCCTCCCCCTCGCACAGGCTGCGACGGGCGGTCAGGGCGAAGGGGCCCTCGCCAAGGCACGTGCTGGCCTCGAGCTCTATGCCGCCTTTCTTGGTGTGGCTGTCCTTCTCGCGGGCGCCATCGCAATCGGCCATCAGCTTCTTGCGCGCCTGCCCGGCGCGTGGCTCAGGGCGTTCCTCTGGCTGCTCTGGCCGTTCGCCTACCTGTCCAGCTGGGTCATCGTGTCACTACGCGACAGAGGCGTCCGCTTTCGGTTCCCGCGTCCGCCGCAGGGCCATCGGGCGATGCCCAAGGGGCACGACGCTGCGGCGCCGCTCATCGGCCATCTCATCGGGCCACTGGCCGTCCTGGCCGCGCTCGGCGTCCTTGTGCTCGCCTACCTCATCTACCGACGGGCCGCGCGGCGTGCGGACGAAGCGGCGGCGGATGCGCGGGCTGCCGAGCCTCGAGCATTCGCGCTGGCGCGTCCTGGCACAGATCACAACGCCGGGCACGGGCCGCGTTGGATCGTACGCCGTGCCATGGCGCGACATCTCCGCGGCAGGCCACTTCCACCCAACACGACCGCCCGCCGCCTCGCGGCCAGGGAAGGTTGGCCCGATCCCCTGCTCGAGGCGTACGAACATGCCCGCTACGCCTTTCGCCGTCCGTTCGCCGTGGAGCGGGCACGGGCATTTCTCGCAACGTTCCGGCGGCATGCAGGCAGGCCCTCGAGAGGGCAGCGCAGGCCACCCGGCTAGACCCGCCGGCTCGGGCCTCCCAGCCTGCGCATCTCCAGAACGAGCCGATCAAGCTCCTGCTCGATTGCCACTCGCTCCTTCGGCCGCACCCTCTCGAGCCGACCCGTGAGTTCGGCGAGGCGCATCTCAAGGAGGTCTCGCTGGGCGGGAGAAGGCACCTGCCGCAGGGTGGGCCTCAGTTCGAGCGCCCGCGTCGCGACGCACTCGCGGAACGCGCGGTCGTGCGATGCGAAGAGGAGGGTGCCCGGGTAGGCGACGAGCGCCGACTCGAGCGCCTGCCGCCCGATGAGGTCGAGGTGGTTGGTCGGTTCATCGAGGAGGAGGACATCCGCCCCGCGCACGAGGCAGCAGCAGAACTGGAGACGCACGCGCTCTCCAGGGCTGAGGCGGGAGATCGGCTGGAGCGCGACGTCGCCGCGCAGATGGAAGTGGCCGAGCAGCGTTCGCCCTAGCGACGCGTCGGGTGCGCCCGCTTCCAGCATCGCGTCGAGCGCCGAGCCTGCCTCAGGCAGCGGCTCCTCCTGCCGCAGATAGAAGAGCCGTACACTTGGGCCCAGCGCGAGCCTTCCCTCCAGTCGACCCGGCGGGAGAGGTCCGAGTCCTGCCGCAGCGGCCACAAGGTTCAAGAGCGTAGACTTGCCGCTGCCGTTGGGCCCGTGGAGGGCAAGCCGCTCACCCCGGCGGAGGTCTGAGGTGATGGGACCGACCGCCGGGCGGTCGGCGTCCTTGTAGGTGAAGGCGACATCCTGGAGGCGTAGCAGCGTGGGCGGCAGGTCACGGGGCGCGAGAAACGCGAAGGAAAGCGCCGGCTCCTCCCACGGCTTCTCGACCCGCTCCGCGTCGAGCCGGCCGAGCCGTCCCTCGGTGGCCATCGCCTTGTGCATGAGCTGCGCTGCTCGCCGCTTGGCGGCCGGATTGCGCTCGCCGGCATCGCGATGTGCCTTCTCCGCCCAGTTGCGCTGCCGCCGGGCGGCCGCCTGCAGGCGATCGCGCTCCCTGCGCCAGCTCTCGTGCTGGTGAAGCTGTGCTGAAGTTTCCGCGGCGACCTGCTCTGCAAAGGCCTGATAGCCGCCGCTGAAGCTGCGCAGGCGTCCCTGCGCGATCGAGAGGACGCGCCCCGCCATGGCCTCGACGAAGGCGCGGTCATGGCAGGCGAGCAGGATTGTTCCTGAATACGCCTTGAGCGCGGCCTCTAGCCAGATCAGGCCCGCGTCGTCGAGATGGTTCGTCGGCTCATCCAGCAGGAGGAGGTCCGGCTGTCTGCCGATCGCCTCCTCGATGCGCCGGCGCATGCGCCGTCCTGAACTCAAGGCGTCTTCGGTAGCGGCAGGTGCCTGCTCGACATAGGCAACGCGGCGGAATTCCTCATATCGGAGCATGCCGCCGCTCGGCTGAATCTCCCCCGCCAGGATGCGCAGCAGGGTAGACTTGCCGCAGCCGTTTTCCCCGAGTAGCGCGACGCGCTCTCCCCGGGCCAGTTCGAACGATACATCGGACAAAAGGTCTCGGTCCCCGAAGGACACGCAAAGACCGCGCACGACCAACATGGCAGCAAACCTCCCGGGCGGCGGGCAACCCCGCCTGTGTCATCCCGGGCTCGATGCCGCGCCGGGATGCTAGATGCGTGCGGCGATCCTGATCATGTCAACCTCCAAGGGCCAGATGCCGGCAGTATACCACATGCTTGCGGGGAGCGGGTCCGCAGGAGACCGCCTGGCCAGGAGAGAACGCCGGTCCTGCAGGTGGACGCGAGGAATGGCTGAGGGGGGCGGCGCTGTGGCGGAGGTCAGTCTACGTCCGATGAGCGCGGATGAATACCGGTCGTGGTATGACGCGGCTGTGCGAGAGTACGCGGCAGGACACGCAGAGAGCGGCAATATCTCGCTGGAAGAGGCGCAGCAGATGGCCAAGCGGGAGTTCGAGCAGCTCCTGCCGCAGGGCCCTGATACCCCTGGCCAGCATCTCTTCACGATGGCCGACAGCGTGAGCGGCGAGCCGGTGGGCACGATCTGGTTTGCCGAGCGCGGCGCACCGCAGGTTCCGCACGCGTTCATCTACGATATCGTCGTCTCGGAGCGCCTCCGCGGCAAGGGATACGGCAAATCCGCCCTCCTGGCCATCGAGCCCAAGGTGCGGGAGCTCGGCCTCCAGCGTATCGCGCTCCATGTCTTTGGCACGAACAAGACGGCGATCGGGCTCTACGAGCGGACGGGGTATGAGGCGACGAACCTGCTCATGGCGAAGGATTTGAGCTAGCAGAGTCCGGCAAGGCAGGCGCCCCGAGCGCCGGCTCCGACGAAAGGGGGAGGAGTTGTGCACTAATCCTTCCTTCTGTCTTTAGGCATGCTAAAATGTAGCCATGAAAGAGACGTTCTCTCCGAAGGAATTCGGTAAGTTGGTCGGGCGCACCACCGGCAGCCTGCAGCGGTGGGACCGTGAGGGGATTCTCAAGGCCAAACGCACGCCGACCAACCGACGCTACTACACCTACGAGGACTACCTGCAAGCAACGGGGCGGCGTCCGAAGGAGCGCCTGATTGCCACCTACTGCCGCGTGTCCAGCGCCGGGCAGAAGGGTGATCTCGCAAGCCAGCGACAGGGCGTGGAGCAGTTTTGCATTGCCTCCGGGCGGAGTGTCGCACTGAGACTGGAAGATGTCGGCAGTGGCCTGAACTATGAACGCAGACGTTTCGTCGAACTGATGGAGCGTGTCGAGACCGGCGAGATCAAGGAGATCGTCGTTGCGCACAAGGATCGCCTGGTGCGCTTCGGCTTCGAATGGTTCGAGTCGTATTGTCGACGGCACGGCACGGAGATCGTGGTCATGAACGCCGAAAGCCTCTCACCTGAAGCGGAGATGGTGAAGGATCTCCTGTCGATCGTGCACTGCTTCTCCTCCCGCCTGTATGGGCTCAGACGCTACAAGAAGAACATCGCGGAGATGGTCGGCGCCAGCGAGGAGGCCCCGACGCCATGATGCGGGCACATAGGATCGAACTCGTCCCGACACTTGAACAGGAGACCTACTTTCGCAAGGCGTGCGGCACTGCCCGGTTCACTTACAACTGGGGGCTTCAGCGCTGGAACGAGATGCTGGCCGCCGGCGAGAAGCCCAATGTCTTCGTGCTCAAGAAGGCATTGAACGCCATCAAGGGCGAGCAGTTTCCCTGGATGTACGACGTGACGAAGTGCGCACCCGAGGCGGCCCTTGCCGATCTCGGCACAGCATTCGCCAACTACTTGCGCGACCTGCACCGCAA
>JAJYNV010000390.1 GCA_021786135.1 Bacillota bacterium | reverse complement strand
AATAGCACGCAGGTCGTCGAGAAAGGTTTTCCATCGCTATGACAGACTCCTTGCTCCTAAATGCTGGGAGTTATGTTTGTGTTGTCCACGCAACCCCTCTCGCCCCTCAAAAGTGCGAAACTCCACATGCCACCGAAATCGGCAAGCCAGCGCACGCGAGTGCCGAATTTCACGGCATCCAGATGCGGAGGGGGGCCGATGCGAAGAAGTTGCCGTAAGGCGCGGGTGTTGTGCCGCCGCTTGGCTTCGGCTAGGACATAGTCGTAAGCGACCCGTTCGGCGTCATCGAACCGTACGTCCATGCCGACGGCAATCAATGCAGCGACGCGATCCGGCACCCGGGCCGCGGCCAGGGCTCCGATCGTGCCGCCGAGCGAGAACCCGGCTACGAAGACGCTCCGCGTCCCGAGTTGAGCGCAGAGCACCTCGATCAGATCGACCGCATCCGTAACCATCTGCTCCAGGGTGATCGGCGTGGAGGCTTTGGGGCTGCGGGCTGATTTGCCGCAGCCACGCGGATCCCAATAGACGACCGTGAAATCGTCCTCTAGGTGCGTGCTGCGCTGAAAGTCGTCGGCCTCCTGAATGATCGGAAGGCCAGGTCCCTGCGGAATGAGCAAGAGGGCGGGGTTGGCGACGTCCAGACCGCGGATGCGTATCCATTGCGTGGTTTCCCCTAGGCGCACCTGTTCAAGGCGGTCGATGCGCCGCGGGTTGCTTGCGAGAGCGTTCAATTTCCTGTTCCCCCTCTGCCGGTGTTAGGCCTCGTCGATGTCCGCGTCCGACCCGGGGTCTGTGGACATGGATGTAGAAGGATCGGGTTGGTCAGGCTCCTGGGAGCTGGTGCCTCTCCCGATTCGGCGGATGAGAGCCTTGCCTGCCGGAAGGTCGACGACGAAGCGGCGGAGGAGGTCCAGGGTCGCTTCGACGTCTTGTCCATCAAGGGCGTCGTCGATCCTGCGGTAGATCACATCCTCTATCTGCTGGACCTGCTGGGCTAGCTGCCTGCCGACAGCGCTCAGCATCAGCTCGACCTCGCGGCGGTCCTCCTGACCGTGACGGCGGTCGACCGCGCCTTTGGATACCAGGCGGTCCACCAGCCGGCTCGGGTTGGTTCCGGTCTCGCAGACGAGGAGGTCGCCGAGGCCGCTCAGGGTCAGGGGCCCATGATCGGCCAGGACGCGGAGCACCTCCGCCTGGGACGGCGTCAGGCCCAACGGCCGGAGGGATTGGGCGAGCAGGCGATTGCCTTCGCGTTGTGCGGCCAGCACCAGGTACCGGAGCTCTTCAGCAGCTTTCACGCGGACCACCCCCTACTTCACACTGCGGGCCGCGGCGGCACCCCACCCATCGGCTCGACACGCGGGAACTCTCGGACGCTGGGCAAGGGGCCGTCGCGAGAGGAGCACTTTGCGCCATGGCGGAGACCTCCTTGCCATTTGCATGTCGTGTAACTCTATGATATGACATATTTACGCTTCAGGAAAGGGGATCTGAGAAATGACCCACGCATCGACCCCGGGCGATCACCGAAGCACCCTTGACGGGTTGGGTACGGACGCGCCGCGTCGGCAGCCCACTCTCTCTCCCGCGGCGGTTACAGGGCGTATAGCCATGGAGGCTGCAGCCCCAGGAATACCCGACCGCCTCGAATCCTCGATCGGCGCAATTTCACCCAACATGGTGCGTCGCATCTACGAGCACATCTGGGGCGACGTCCACCAGGACGCCACGATCAGCCTACGCGACCGCACGATCTCCGCCATCGCCGCACTGACGGCCATTGGCGGTGCGGAGACGAACCTCAAGCTTCAGATGTACGTCGGGCTCAATCTTGGCCTGAGCGCGCAGGAGATAGTCGCCGTGATCGAGCAGACCGCTGTTGTCGCGGGCTTCCCGCGTGCCCAGGCCGCGCTTCAGGTCGCAAGGGAGGTCCTCGATGCGCCGAGCATCCCACCGCGGTAACCATGGATGGCGGATGGTCCCAGGAATTCGCGAACGCTCGGGATCAGCACCGCCTTGAAAGGGTCGCGAAACAATACGGTGGAGATCCGGGACTTCAGTGGAGGGAGTGCAGGGGCGTGCGCATCCATGCAATACAGACGGGGTGGGTGCAGGTTCGTCGTAATCAGATTTTGGCGCGAAAGGAAGACGGACTCCGTGTGCTGCGCACCATCGCCGATCGAGAGTGGGCGCCGCCGGTGCCGATCCACGCCTGGCTTGTCGAACACCCCGAAGGGCTGCTCCTGGTCGACACGGGGGAAACGGCGCGGGTGGCGGACCCCGGCCACCACCCCGGATGGCATCCGTATTTTCGTCGCAGTGTCCGCTTTGAAGTGCGTAGACACGAAGAAATCGATGCGCAACTGCAAGCGCTCGGGGTGGACACGGGCGACGTACGCTGGGTGGTGCTGACCCATTTGCACACCGACCATGCCGGCGGGATTCGCCACTTTCCGCAGGCGGAAGTGATCGTGGATCCGACCGAGTGGCAGGCGGCACAGGGCCCTTCGGGCATACTGCGCGGCTACCTGCCGCAGCATTGGCCGAGCGCGCTGAAACCGCACCACGCACTGTACAAAGATGGCCAGTGGGGGGCGTTCGAGCGCAGCATGCGGCTGACATCGGCGGGCGATGTGCGCATCATCCCGACTCCGGGGCACACATCCGGGCATCTCTCCGTGTCGATCTCCCTGCTGGAGTGCGACGTACTGCTCGCAGGCGACCTGTCCTACACCCAGGAGGCGCTGCTCGCCGACCGATTGGATGGCGTCGCTCCCAGCGCACGGCTGGCGCACCAGACGCTTCGGACAATGCGACGCCACGTCGGTATGCGTCCCACAGTGTATCTACCGTCGCATGATCCCGGATCTGCAGACCGCCTTGCCCGCCGTGCATTCGTCGAACCTATCGATCGGACCCAAGGGCCGTCCGCCTTTCCCGGAGCTGCGGGCGGCTCCTGACCTGAGGAGGAGGGCCGGAGCCCGCGCGCCACTGCAGCAGAATTGGGTAGGAGACGGGGGTCTTCCTCCACTCTCAACGTAGCGACCCGCCCCCTCGCCGGGGCGGGTCGCCTGTCTGTCTGTCCTTCGCTCTCAAATACCCTGCCCGATCCGCCGTCTGTCTGTCGCACGTACCGCGCCTGCTCACAGCCACTCCGACCCTTGTCGCTTGTTTATGAGGCTACCTGTCTCGGAAAGCCTCTCCGAAAGCCTTGATGAGTAGTCCCACTCCAGCGATCAGCCCGGTGAAGACGGCTACCTGCTGCCAACTCCCGTGCGCCGGCTCGACCAGCACCTGAACAGCAACAGCGATTGCGATGAACCCGATCGCCATGATGGTGACAAGTTGTATACCGCTCATCCGCTTGGCAAGCGGCGGTTCCTTGGGCACCAGTGTCGGGACCACCTGTTCGCGAACGAAGCTCTGTGTCGGCCTATGAATCAGGGTCGACAAGCCGATGACCAGAAGGCTGACCCACCAGAATTGCGAGATGCGTTCCCAAATCGACCCTGTGCCGAAGAAGAATAGTGCGATCGCAGCGACCACGGCGATCGGATTGGGTGGACCGATGACTTGGCGAATGCCATGGCGTCGAAGCCCGTAGACGAGGGCACCGACCACGACCAGTAAACCGAAGGTCGCCACTACCGCCAGGAAGATGTTCGTTGTGCTCATCAAGCCCAGGACCTTCGCCGGTCGGTGTCTGCCTCCTGCCATTTCGTAGGAAGATGCCACTGCGCATGGCCATCCTGACGCAGGATGATCTGCGGGTCGTGCAGGAGGCGCTCGAGAGAACGCCGGGCCCCGACTCCTGCCGCGCCTCCATCCGGAAAGGCATGCAGTCCCTTGCCAGAGATAGCGCCACCTACGCGCCGCTGATCCGCTTCGTCCTCGAGGACCGGACACGTGGCACCTTTCGTGCCGAGCGCATATTCTACTCGGGCGACGAAGGCTGGATCTATCTCCGCTGAGACCAGCCGCCGGGGCGCGTCGTCCGCACCGCGATCCGCCACCTCGGGCCGCGGGGACCGAAGGACTCCATCTTCGAGTGGGTCCAGACTGGCGCAAAGCATGCCGGCGGGCCCCGGATACAAGCGCTCCACTGGACTGACCACCACCGGTCCAGGGGGGCGCTTCTGGATCTATGCGGTATTTGGGGGCTGTGCTGCAATGTTGCCGTGAGATGAAGCGGTGGCCTCGGCGCCGCATACCGTGCTCTCGGAATCCTTGAGGAGGCGGCAGCATGGATCAGCCGCAAACGGAGCTTTCAGAGACGCATCTGGCCACGGCGAGCATGTCGGAAGCGTTCGCGCGCTTTCTCCTGAGCAGGCCCGGCTATGCCGAGACCGAGGCCATCGATGTGCTGCGCCAGCGCGACTACCGCCGGCTCGACGACCTCGGCCACACCTACCTCGACTACACGGGCGGCAGCCTCTACGGGGAGTCCCAGGTGCGTGAGCACATGGACCTCCTGCTGCACGGCGTCTACGGCAATCCCCATTCGTCGAACCCGTCCTCGTCGGCCGCGACGCACCTCGCGGAGATCGCGCGTCAGGACGTTCTCCGCCACTTCCGGGCGTCCCCGGACGAGTACGCCGTGATCTTCACGCAGAACGCGAGCGCCGCCCTCAAGATCGTCGCGGAGTCCTACCCGTACGAGCACGGCTCGCGCCTTCTCCTGACCGCGGACAACCACAACTCCGTCAACGGCCTCAGGGAGTTCGCCGCCGCCAAGGGGGCCGATGTGCGCTACATCCCCTTGCGAGCCGACATGCGCCTGGACGAGGACACCCTGGCGGCGGAGCTCGCCCGCGGCGCGGGCAGCGGGCCGAGCCTCTTCGCCTACCCCGCGCAGTCGAACTTCAGCGGCGTGCAGCACGACCTCGGCTGGATCGCCCGGGCCCAGGCCCAGGGCTTCGACGTGCTGCTCGACGCGGCGGCCTTCGCCCCGACGAACGAGCTTCGGCTCGACCTCGTGCACCCGGACTTCGTCGACATCTCCTTCTACAAGATGTTCGGCTACCCGACCGGCGTCGGCTGCCTCCTCGCGCGCTATGACGCCCTGCGCCGCCTCGTGCGCCCGTGGTACGCCGGAGGCACCGTGGCCTTCGCCTCCGTCATGGCCTTCCAGGGACGCGGCACGGCGCACCGGCTCTTCGACGCGCCCTTCTCCTTCGAGGACGGCACGGTCGACTACCTCGCCCTCCCGGCCGTTTCGATCGGTCTCAGGCACCTCGAGGGCATCGGCGTCGATCTTATCCACCGCCGCGTCATGCTGCTGGCGGGCTGGCTCCTCGCTGAGCTCAAGGAACTGAGGCACCCTGGCGGGTCGCCTCGCTGCGAAATCTACGGCCCTGCCGACTGCACGGCGCGCGGCGCCACGATCGTCTTCAACCTCCTGGGCCCGGACGGAACGCCCATCGACTATGGGCTCGTGCAGCAGGCCGCCGACGCCCAGGGCATCTCGATGCGCAGCGGCTGCCACTGCAATCCGGGCGCGCGGGAGATCGCGATGCACATGAGCCCCCGCCTGCTCGCGGAGAGCTTCACGCATCAGGCGGCGTCGAGCGCCGAATTCCTCCGCTCTGTCAGCGACCGGCTCGATGGTGGCCTCAGGGTATCACTCGGCATCGTCAGCAATTTCGCGGATGTTTACCGGCTTACAGAATTCGTTCGGCGTTTCACCATGTAGGTAATACGGCATTTAGGGCGAATTCGACACGAATCGGGAAAGGATGATCCCATGCGGCCCTGGATCGGCATCACGATGGGGTACGACGCGGACGAGCAGCAGTTCCGGCTCAACTCTCCCTACCAGCAGGCGGTCGAGGCGGCGGGTGGCCTGCCCGTCCTGATCGGCGTGAGCGCTGAACTTGCTTCAGAGCTTCTCACGCGCCTGGACGGAATCCTCTTCACCGGCGGTGCCGACCTCGATCCCGCGCTCTACGGCCTGGAGCCCGCGGCGGGCCTCGGCGGTGTCAGCCCGAAGCGCGACGCGTTCGAGATCGCCCTCGCGCGCGAGGCCTACAAGATCGGCCTGCCTACGCTCGGCATCTGCCGGGGTTGCCAGCTGCTCGCCGTCACCGGCGGCGGCACGCTCTTCCAGGACCTACCGAGCGAGCGGCCGGGCAGCATCAAGCACTTCCAGACCGCGCCCAGGAGCCACCAGAGCCACACCGCGTCGGTGGTGGCCGGTACGCAGCTCGCCGAGCTGATCGGCCACGAGGAGATCCGTGTGAACTCCTTCCACCATCAGGCCGTGCACGACCTGCCCGAAGGCGCCATACTCGCCGCGACAGCTCCGGACGGTGTCGTCGAGGCGTTCGAGGATCCGCGCCACCCCTACTGGATGGCCATCCAGTGGCATCCGGAGGGTTTCTGGCGCAATGATCCAGCGGCGCTTGCGCTCTTCCGCTCGCTTGTCGAGGCGGCGAAGCGCAAGGTCCTCTCCGCATAGCAGTTCCCCGCGGCGAGCCGTTTGGCCGCCCATCATCGGCCCAGGTCATGACCTGGGCTGGGACATGCCCCCCGGGGCCTTCCTCTAGGAAGGCCGCCATTAAAGGAGGTGAGGGGCGAGAGCAGATCTGGGAGAGCGGTCGATCCCTTCCCTTCCGGGTCCGCTACGGACCCCATCAGCTCATCTGAAGGAGGCTATCGGATGCAGATTCGCAGGCTCCTCGGCGGGATTCTCGGTACCGCCGCCATGCTGCTCTCGACCACGGTCGGCGTGCAAGCCGCCGCTCCCACCGCCAACATCACCATCGCGGTGAGTGGAGACGCGGTGTGTCTTTTGCCGTACAACACGAACGACAACCTGTCGTTCGGTGTGGAGTCCAACATTTATCAAGGCCTCGTCGGTTACAACGGCAAGATGCAGCTCGTCGGCGAGCTCGCGAAGAGCTGGAAGGTGGCGCCGAACGCCACCTCGATCACGTTCTACCTGAACCCGGCCGCGAAGTTCTCCGACGGCACCCCGGTGACGGCTCAGGCCGTGAAGCAGAGCTTCACCTGGCTCCTCAACCCGGCGAATCACCTCGTCCGCACCGCTCTCTACTCGGTCATCAGCAAGATCAACGTGCTGAACACCGAGACGGTGCAGTTCGTCCTGAGCAAGCCGTTCGGCGCCATCCTGCCGACGTTCGCCCACCCGGCGGGCGCCGTCATCGAGCCGAAGGTGCTCGCGAAGGGCGTCAACTACCTCTGCGCCAACCCGATCGGCGGCACTGGCCCGTTCGTGTTCAAGGACTGGGTCCAGGGCGACCACATCACACTCCTCCGCAACGCGAACTTCTGGAACAAGGCAGGCGCCGCCAAGGTGGCGTCGATCACCTACAAGCCGGTCGCCGACGCCAGTGCGCGCCTCGCCGGCCTTGAGACCTGCCAGTTCCAGGCGATCTACCCGGTGCCGAACGAGCTCGGGCAGTCCCT
>JAJYNV010000067.1 GCA_021786135.1 Bacillota bacterium | reverse complement strand
GCACAGCTCCGACGATGCCGAAGGCCACAATGGCCCACGCGGCCGTGAGGCCCACGCGCAGGAGCTCCACCCCGGACTGGGGCACGGCGGGCAGCACGAGGTGCGGCAGCGCCACGACGACGAAAGCCAGCACCGCGAATAGCAGTACCGGCGGCCAGAGGCGGTTGCGCACAGCGGTTTGCCTCCTCAAGATCCGTGTTGCGGTGCAGGCTCTTTCCTTGAAATACTCCATGGGGTATACTCGGAGCGAGGGCCCGATTGGGCGAAATCGACCGCAAGGAGGCATAGCCTTTGGCCGTCGTGCTATACTCGACCCCGACCTGCTCCCACTGCCGGTCGGCAAAACGCTTCTTGACCGAGCGTCATATTCCCTTCCGGGAGGTCGACGTGGCCCGCAGCGCAGCAGCGGCGCAAGAACTGCAGCGGCGTTCGGGACAGACCGGTGTCCCAGTCATCGACGTGAACGGCAAGATCATCGTCGGCTTCGACCAGCAGCGTCTTGTGCGGGCGCTCGGACTGCCCAACTGAGGAAGGCAAGGAGAGAGTATTTGTGACGATCCATCCGCTTGACGATCGTGTACTCGTGCGGCCAGTGGAACTGGAAGAGAAGACGGCTTCGGGTATCATCCTGCCCGACACGGCAAAGGAAAAGCCCCAGCAGGGCATCGTGGTGGCCGTCGGAACGGACGAGGAACTCGCCAAGGTGCTTTCCGCCGGTGACGAGGTGCTCTACACCAAGTACGGCGGCTCCGAGATCAAGTTGGACGGACAGACGCACATCATCCTCCAGCGCCAGGACATCCTCGGCAAGATCGTTCGCTGAGCATACAGATGGGGAGACGGGCCGATGCGACCGTCTCCCTTCTCTTTGCACTCATGGCACCTTAACCTCGTGCATGATAGTCTCGTAAAGTGAGCATTCCTATCTCGATGAGGTGCACTTTGCCGAGCTATCAGGATATGCTCCGGGCCGTCAGGGTGGGGACCTTCGACGGACGGCGGATTGCGGGGGTCACGGATCGCTCGTTCGACTGCTCACCGGGCTGGGTCTTCATTGCTCGCCACGGCCAGCATGCCGACGGTGCTGCGTATGCGCAGGAGGCGGTTGAACGCGGCGCCATCGCCGTCGTCGCCGAGCAGCCTCTGCTTCTTCCGGTGCCTTCGATCGTCGTCGAGGATGCGGCGCAGGCTCTGGGCCATCTTTCCGCCGCCTTCTACGGCGACCCTAGCGCACGTCTGAGACTTGTGGGCATCACGGGCACGAAC
Source organism: Bacillota bacterium (assembly GCA_021786135.1). Taxonomy (GTDB): domain Bacteria; phylum Bacillota; class Sulfobacillia; order JAJZYS01; family JAJYTV01; genus JAJZQO01. The sequence continues at coordinate 6,183 of JAJYNV010000067.1, read as the reverse complement.
GGCAAGACCACGACCGCAGCCCTGCTGAGCAGCGCCCTGCGCGACGACCATCACCACGTAGGCACGCTCGGCACGCTCGGGGTGCAACTGGATGGCGAACTCGTCCGGCCCCTCGGTCTCACCACTCCGGCCGCGCCAGAACTGCAGGCGTCCCTGCGCGATCTCCTCGATCGCGGAGCTCGTGACGTTGTGATGGAGGTCTCGTCACACGCCCTGCGACAGAGCCGCACCGCCGGTTGCCTGTTCGATGCCGCAGTCTTCACCAACTGGACGCGCGACCATACGGACTACCACGGCGACATGCAGCACTACCTGGAGGCCAAGGGCCTGCTCTTCTCCGGTCTGTCGGAGCAGAGTCGCCCAGCATTCGCCGTCCTCAACCTTGACTCTCCCGCCTACGACTATCTTGCCTCCGTGACGCGGGTGCCTGTGCGCACCTATGGTCAGGACGGCGACGTACATCTCGTGCGCTGGCATGACGAAGGCGTCGCCGGCGGACGCGGCGACGTGGCCGTGGATGGTGAACTGTATCCTCTCGAACTGCATCTGCCAGGCAGCTACAACGTGGAAAACGCCCTTGCCGCCATCACCGCGGCAACAGGACTGGGTCTCGGTCCTGCCGATGTCCTGGCGCGAATTGCCGACGTCCGCTCGGTCTCCGGGCGCATGCACATCGTCGATGCCACGGGGCCGGATCGGCGCATCGTCATCGACTATGCGCACAATCCCGCTGGCCTCGTGCAGCTTCTGCGCTTCGCGCGCACGACGACTTCAGGTCGGGTCATCGCCGTGTTCGGCGGGCGCGGCGAGCGTGACCGTGGCAAGCGTCCCCTCATGGGCGCGATCGCTGCGGCTCTAGCGGACCACCTGATCGTCACGATCGACAACCCGCGCGGTGAGGATGCCTTGCAGACGGCGGCCGAGGTGGCAGGCGGAGCCCGCGAGAGCGGCGTTGCAACCGATATCGTCCTGGATCGCTACGAGGCGATCAGGCAGGCTCTCGCACTGGCGCACCCTGGCGACACCATCACGATCAGCGGCAAGGGCGCCGAGGTTTGGGACGAACGGCACGAGGGCCGTCCGATGACCGACATCCAGGCCGTACAGGAACTAACCGATTTCGGCGATTAGCGCCGTCACACGTTCCGCAGTGGCGGGCGCGAGCAGGATTCCGTTGCGGTGGTGGCCGACGGCCGCCACCGCATTTTCGTCGATGCGGCCGATCATGGCTCCGCCGGCGCGGTACGGCCTGAGACCGGCCCAGCTCTCCCGCACCGCAAATCGCATTCCACCCGGATACAGGCGGCGCAGTCCCTCCAGCAGGTGGAGCGTTCCGTCGGCCGCCGGCCGCTCGTCGAATCCCACCCGCTCCTCGGTGGCGCCCAGATAGACCCTGCGGGCGCCCTTCGGCGCGAGATAGATCCCCTGGCCGAAGATGATGTCGCGCAGCGGCTCGTCGCCCGTATCCTCCAAGGTCACGATCTGGCCACGCACCGGCTCCGTGCTGACGCCGCGTTCGGCAAGGTACGGCATCTCGCCAGCCCAAGCACCCGTGGCGAAGAGGTAGCGCCGACCCCGACGCAGGGATCCATCCGCCATGACGAGCGCGTCGACTCCGTCAGATCCCGCCTGGACGTCGGCGACGGCGAGCCCGGTCTCGATCTCCGCCCCTCGGCCCCTGAGTCCCACGGAGAGAGCCGCGATGAGCTGGCGCGGCTCCAACTGCGCGGCGTCGCCGATCCGGGCGCCCTCCATCTCGCCGAAACCAGCCATGCGCTGCCTGATCTCTGGCGCGCCGAGCCATACGCCCCACTCCATGCGCCGGAGGACCTCGGCCCGCTCGGTCGACTGCGCCACAAGATAACAGCTGCAGCGCCTGAAGCCGGTGTCGATGCCGGTCGCAGCCTCGAGGCCTGAGGTGAACGAGGGGTAGAGTTCATAGCTGCGTCGGCCGAATGCCCGTTCCTCCGCGTCGTGCTCTCCTTCCACATCTGGAAGCAGCATCCCGGCCGCCCGGCGCGACGTCCCCTCGCCAGGCCCGCGGCCGTCCAGCACCAGCACCTGCATGCCCTGCTGCTGGGCCTGCCAGGCGCAGCTCAGACCGATGACGCCGGCTCCCACCACGACGAGATCGGCGTTCATGACGCGGACACTCGCGGCACGCCGGCTTCCGGACTCGATGCCTCGGCACGACCCAGGCGAGGGATGCGCCCACTCAGATGGGCAAGGCGTCCCGCGGCGACGCCGAGCCCCATGGCCTCGGCCATCCCGGCGGGATCCTGCGCACGGGCAATCGCCGTATTGACGAGGACCGCATCCGCACCGAGCTCGAGCGCCATTGCCGCATCCGACGGGACACCGATACCCGCGTCCACCACCACGGGAACTTCGATGCGACCGATTATGCGCGCGATGCTCTGCCAGTCGATGAGACCCTGGCCAGACCCGATCGGCGCCGCCAGAGGCATGACAGCCGAGGCGCCGGCATCTTCGATACGCAAGGCTGCCACGAGGTCGGACGACGTGTAGACGAGTACCTTGAAGCCTTCGGCGACAAGTTGCCGCGTAGCCTCCAGGGTGGCTGCGGTGTCGGGCCAGAGCGTCTCCTGATCCCCGATCACCTCGAGCTTGATGAGTTCGGTGCCCGTCAGCTCGCGTCCGAGGCGCGCCATATGGATGGCGTCCGCGGCCGTGTAGGCCCCGGCGGTGTTGGGCAGCAGGCGATAGCGCTCAAGTTCCAGGTTGGGCAGGATCGGCTGACCGCCGTCCGGGCCGAAGTAACGCACCGAAACCGTGACCATCCCGGTGCCGCTGCGGCGCAACGCCTCGCGCATGGTGGCCATGTCCTTGAATTTCCCGGTACCCACGAGAAGCCTCGAACGCAAACTGTGTCCCGCAATCTCCAGCACGTCGTCTCCACCCGCCATCGCGGTCACCACCTCCACTTCGTCATCCGCCGAGAGTCTCCGCTCGTGCCAGAGATCCCGCGGCACCACCTCATGGCCCACGGCGACAGCCAGCCACTGGTCGTCGAGTTCGAGGGCCATCAGCATGTCCCGGATGCTGGCGCCTTCGGGCACCTCACGCCACTCGCGGTTCACACGCACGCGCATCGGAGCACCTCCCTCAAATCCCGCACCGTACGGTGCGCAGCTCCCTGGGCATCATCGAGCGCACGGCGAAATCGCGCTACGTCAGTCGCCGCTCTGTGCGCCGCGATGCCCGACCCCACGACGACCCCTGCGGCGCCGCTCGCCGCGACCTCTCCAGCGTGGTCTGGCGAAATGCCGCCGATAGCCAGCACCGGCACATCCACACTGGCCGCAAGGGCCCTCAGCGCAACGATGCCGCGGGGCGGCAGGCCCGGCTTGGAGCGGGTCGCGAACACATGACCGAAGATCAGGTAGTCGACTCCCGCCGCCAGCGCCTCGTCCACCTGCTCCTGGCCATGCACCGAAGCGCCGAGCGGCAGGTTGGGAGCCACCGCCCGCGCCAGCCGAGGCGGAAGACTGTCGTGGCGAAGCTGGCATGGCGTGCAGAGCGCGAGCGCAACATCGAGACGGTCGTTGACGATCGCCGCGAGGCCGGCCGCCTTGACCTGCCGGACGCCTTCGACCATGGCCTGCGCGGATGCTCCTGGCCGGCGCAGCAGGACAGCGTCGAGGCCCGCCTCGCGTGCCGCCGAAAGCGCCTCCGCCGACACCTCGGGCTCCAGCAGCCAGACGAGCAAGGGCCGCATCAGAGCCCGAGGCCCCCGCGCAGCCCTCTCGCCGCTGCCTCGGGGTCGGATGCGTTCAGGATCGCGCTGATCACTGCCACACCGGCGATGCCTGCCGTGCGCAACTCCGCTGCATTGCCGAGCCCGATGCCGCCGATGGCGACAACCGGGCGCGCAATCTCGGCTGCCACCCGCCGCAGAGGCGGGACACCCGTCGGCGTCTCGGCGTCATCCTTCGAGGGAGTGGGAAAGACGGGTCCGAACGCCACATAGTCGGCCGCCTGAACCCGGCGCGCGCTCTCGAGGTCGTGGCTCGATGCCCCGATCAGCAGGCCCGGCGCGATGTGCCGGACGACCTCGAGCGGCAGGTCATCCTGGCCCACGTGCACGCCATCCGCCTCGAGCGCCAGCGCAAGGTCCGGCCGGTCGTTGACGAAGAAGGCTGCACCAGAGCGTCGCACCAGGTCGCGCAGTTCGCGTCCCACGCGATACGTTTCGAGGTCCGGTCGGTTCTTCTCCCTCAACTGCACGAGCGTCACACCGCCGCGGATCGCTGCCTCCACCTGGGGGAAGCAAGTTCGATCCGCAGGCACCAGAAGTTGCAGGGCCCACATGGACGACAATCGGATTCGCCCCTCTCAACAGCAAAATGCCCGCAGGCCAGTAGCCCCGGGCACCTTGCTTCCCTACGCTGGAATAACCCAGATCAGGTTCAAAGGGTTGGCCCCTTGCGGAGCCTCTCAGCCTTGCGGCACCCCCAGCTACACGACCATCCTAGCATCTCGCGCCGCCGATGACCATGGACCTCGCATGCGTCGCGCAACGTATCCGCCGTCCTGGCGCGAGCTGGTCAGTCCCGCGCGCGTTCCAGTTCCGCCGAGAGCTCAAGCCAACGCGACACGCCCTCGGCCACTGCGTCGGCGCCCGCCGCGAGACTGATGCGCACTTCCCGATCCGACAGTTGTCCGAAGGTGGCGCCCGGCACCACGACCATATCCTTGCGCTCGAGCAGGACCTGCGCAAAGTCGTCGGACGAGTACCCGGGCGGTACCGGCAGCATGAGGTAGAAGGCGCCCTCAGGCACATAGCGCTGCCTACCTGCCGCATCGAGCAGCTCAAGCGCCCGGTCGCGCGCCGTGCGGTAGGCGTCGACCATGGCATCGATCTCGGCCTGCTCGACCTGCGTAAGCGCAGCCAGAGCCGCCACCTGTGCCACCATAGAAGAGGACGAATAGCACGACTCCACGAGCTTTGTGGTGTGGGACTGCATCCCGGGCTGCAGCACGGCATAGCCGAGCCGCCAGCCCGTCATGGCATAGGTCTTGGAGAAGCTGAACGCTGCCAGCGTTCCTTCGGCATAGACCTCAAGCATGCTGACAGGGCGTTCTCCGAAGTAGATCTGGTCGTAGACCTCGTCGGAAATCACCCAAAGGCCGTGCCGGCGGGCCACCGCGGCGATGCGCTCCAGAATTGGACGGGGCAGCACGACGCCCGTCGGGTTCTGCGGACTGTTGATCAGGATCGCGCGTGTGCGCTCGTCCACTGGCCATGCTTCCGGTTCCGGCAGGAATCCCTGCTCGGCGCGCAGCGGATAGAAGACCGGCTCGGCGCCGAGTGTCAGCACCTGACCGACCGCGTTAGGCCAGCAGGGGTCTGGCATGAGAATGCGGTCGCCAGGGCCGAGCACGCTCGCCAAGGACGCGTAGAGCGCGCCGACGCCTCCATGCGTGACAAAGACGCGTTCGTCCGCCACCTGAACGCCCTGGACACGCAGCAGTTTGCGCACGATGGCCTCACGCAGCCGCGCAGGTCCTTCCGTCGGCGTGTAGACCATGCGCTCCGCGAGGAGCGCCTCGGCGGCCGCATGCCTGACCACCTCGGGAGCAAAGAAGCTGGGCTCGCCGTATTCGAGGTGCAAGAGTCCCTCTCTGCCCTGAGCCAGGGCAGCCATAGCGCGGATGCCTGAGCGCGGGATCGCCTCCACCGACGGTGAGAGCCGCATCCTCAACCGCTTCCTTCCTAAAGACACGACCTGCCGCCTAGTGTTTCTTGCCCAGAAACTGCAGGCTCTGCACGATGGGCATGATGTCCTTCCGGGTCGAGAGAACGATGAGATAGCGATAGGGCACACCTGAGATCGTCTGAGGCTTCGGGTAGAGGACCACAGCTGCCGCGTCCGTCTGCCCGCCGGAAGGCAGGATGACATAGCCCGGCTGGCCATCGACCTGGATCGCCTTCATGCTAGGGGCGCTGCCAAAGGGGTTGAGCGTCTGGTGGGCTTGGCTCTCGGCCGCGGCGCGCGGCACAAGTCCGGTTCCCTGGAGCGCGCTGAGTGCCACATAGCCGTCCTTCCCCTGCAAGCGCTCGAGGTAGCCGGGCGCAATCTGCCAGCCAGACGGGTGCTGCAGGCTGACGCCAAAGGAGACAACGGTCCAGACCGGCAGATGCGGGGCGGGCAGATCGGA
>JAJYNV010000218.1 GCA_021786135.1 Bacillota bacterium | reverse complement strand
CGGGAACGGCAGCAGGAAGATCAGGCCCAGGATGAAGGCGACCCAGAGCGAGGCATACGGAATGCCCGTGCGCTCGTCGATCTTGGCGAGGGCCTTCGGGAAGTAGCGGTTCTGCGCGAGCGCGTAGATCACACGCGCGGTCGAGGCGATGTAGATGTTGCCCGTTCCGGCGGGTGAGATGACAGCGTCGGCGTAGAGCAGGATGGCGAGCCAGCCGAGGTTCAGCGCCGTCGCCACCTGGGCCATCGGCGCGGAGAACGAGAGCTTCGCCCAGCCGCCGGCGATGGCGCCCGGCGCCACGCCGCCGATGAAGACGACCTGCAACAGCACGTAGAGCACGATGCCGATGCCTATCGCGGTGATGATGGCCCGCGGCACGTCCTTCTGCGGGTTCTTGGCCTCACCCGCGAGGTCTACGGCCTGGCGGAATCCGAGGTAGGCAAAGACGACGCCGGACGTGGCGACCGCCTGCAGGACGCCAGCAGTGCCACCGGGGGCAAAACCGTGGCTCGAGAAGTTGCCCCAGTGCATGCCAACGATAAGGAAGATGATCACGGTCAGAGACGGCATGACGAACTTGACGACCGTCACGATGGTGTTGACGCGGGCAAACAGTCGCACGCCGAAGTAGTTGATGATGAAGAAGACGAGCATCAATACTGCCGCAAGGGCGATGCCGCCTCCCTGAATCAGTCCGACAGCCGGGTTGTAGATCGAAGGGATGTAGTGCGAGGCGTACTGCACAACAGCTTCAGCCTCGATGGCCGGCACGGAGGCGTAGGCGATCCACGCGCCCCAGCCCATGATGAAGCTTGTCAGGCTACCGTGGGAGTAGTGAGGGTAGCGGGCAATGCCGCCAGCCTCCGGCAGCATGCCGCCCAGCTCCGCGTAGACGAGTCCGACCAGCAGCACGGCGATGCCGCCGATGACCCACGAGATGATGGCCGAAGGACCCGCGTCGTTGGCTGCAAACAGGGATCCGAAGAGCCAACCGGACCCGATGATAGCCCCGAGGCTGGCCATCGTGAGGTCGAGTCGGCTCATCTCCTTCCTCAGTCCCTTGTTAATCAAACACGGTCCCTCCTTGTGCTGGACGCTGCGGCGCGCGACCCTCGTTGCTGCGCCCATCGGCGCTGCAGTACCCCTCCTCCCTGCTACCGGCTTGCGCGTCGCTTGGACGGCGCCCGGCCGATGTTGACCACGTATATTCGCGTCATGGTCCAATGTTCCTGCTCATATTTGGGTCTCATGGACCCATCTGTGTCCGTTCGGGCTTTGGTTATCTGCCCCCTTCTCCCCTGTGCAAGCCGTCCAGAAGGCCTAGAGCGGGACGCCATCCGGCGCCCCGCTCTAGGCATACTTTCTCGACCCTCAACTCACACGATGCCCTGCAGCAGTCGGACCCCTTCCTCCGGCCGCAGCCAGATGGTATTCGGCTCGCGCCGCCACCAGGTCAGCTGACGCTTCGCAAACCGCCTTGTCCGGGTCTGGACCTCTCTGAGTGCCTCGTCCGGGCCGAGCTCGCCGCGGAGATGACGCAACGCCTCACGGTAGCCGATCGTGCGCTCGGCCATCGCCACTGCGGCCGGCCCCCAGGGAAGAAGGCGTCTCGTCTCCGTCACGAGGTGGGGCCACAGCGTCAGTGCGCGGGCATCGATCCTGGCATAGAGTTCCTCGCGCGGCAGATAGAGCCCGATCTTGATGTACTCCCACGACGGCAGGCGTGCAGTCTGGTGCCTTTCGCTGCCTCGCTCGATCAGGCGCACGAGCCGTGGCCGATCCTGCGGCGACAGCCGCGCGGCAGCGCCGGGAGCTAGGGCCAGCGCCCGGGCGTACACCTCGTCGAGGGACGCTGACTCCACCCACTGTCGCACCATGGGATCCGGTGGCCTGCCGAAGGTGTCCCACTCACCGAGCGCCGCCCGCACATAGAGGCCGGACCCGCCCGAGACGATCGGCACGCGACCGCGGCGCTCAATCTCTCCGATCGCCGCCTCTGCGAGCATCTGATACGTCGCCACCGTCACGTCCATACCGGGATCGGCCACGTCGACAAGATGATGGGCGACGCGTTCGCGCTCCGCGCAGGACGGCTTGGCGCTGCCGATATCGAAGCCGCGATAGAGCTGCACGGCATCGGCGTTGACGATCTCGCCGCCGATCTCCTTTGCGAGCGCAAGGCAGAATGCGCTCTTGCCGACGGCGGTCGGCCCGAACACGGCGATCCTCCGCCTCATCGCCGGAGGAACCTCTGGCGGAGCTCGTCATAGTCGAGCTTCAGGTAGGTCGGCCGGCCGTGCGGACAGAAGCGCGGCTCGCGGCAGTTCCAGAGCTGTCGTACGAGGCTTTGCTGCTCGTAGAGGCCAAGCCGGTCCTGCTCCTTGACGGAGGCCCGGCAGGCTGCAAGCTCGCGCCGCACCCGCTCTTCCCGCTCTACCGGCCCCTCGCCGCCCTGGGCGAGGGCCTCGAGCAGCTCCGGCAGAAGGGACGGATACGCCTCGCGGCCAAAGAGCCGGGGCACGGCCCGCACCAGGACGTCACGATCGCCGAAGTTCTCCACCTGGAACCCGTACCCGGCAAGATCGTCGCGATGCTCGGCCAAAGTCTGGAGCTGGCCCGCACTGAGGCGCACCACGAGCGGCGAAAGGAGCAGCTGCGCCGCTCGGAAATCGCGCTTCTCGAGCTGCTCATAGTGGATGCGCTCATGCACCGCATGCTGGTCAAAAAGGTAGATCGCGCCGTGGTCCGCCGCCACCAAAAAGAGTCTCCCGGCCTGTCCAAGCACCTCAGGCGCCTGCGGCGGCAGGGCAGCTTCGGCCTCTTGCGGCGATGCAGCACCGTAGGCCCGTCTCTCGTCGGCCAGGGCGAAGAGCGCTGGTGCAGCCTCCTCTGCGCTGACGGCGATCCCGGGCGTCAGCACAACCTCAACGGACGCTTCAGCCGTCGCCGAAGGGAACGTGCGGGGCTGCGGTGCAAGCGCTGCCTCCACCGCGTCGTGCAGCAGCGACGCGACCTCGCGCTCCCGCCGCAGACGGACCTCGAGCTTTGCCGGGTGCACGTTTACATCGACGTCCCCTGCCGGTACCTCCAGCCTGAGGCAGAAGACGGGAAACCTCCCCTTGAGCAGGCGTCCCTGGTAGGCTGCCTCGATGGCGTAGCGCAGCCGCCCGACTTCCACCGGCCGACCGTCGATGACCAGGAACTGCCACTGACGGTTGCCGCGGTCGCGGCCTGGACGCGACACGAGTCCCTGGACACGGCCCGCGTCCAGCTTGCCGTCGACCGGCATCAGGCTCTCGGCGACATCCACACCGAAGAGATCGGCGAACACCTCGCTCAGGTTGCCGCCTCCGCTCGTACGCAGTACTTCCTGCCCGTCGACCGTGAGCGAGAAGGCCACCTGCGGCGCCGCAACGGCCATGCGTTCCAGCACAGCGATGACCCGCCTGGCCTCCGCCGGCGGTGTCAGCAGGAACTTGCGCCTAGCAGGGACCTGACCGAAGAGATCGCGGACCGTCACCCTGGTACCCTGGGCCATGGCCAGAGGCACCGGCTCCTCGAGCCGCCCCCCCGCCGCCGTGATGGCGACCCCTCCCGGCTGTTCCGGCGGCCGCGACGCGAGACGGAGCTGCGAGACCGAGGCGATCGACGGCAGCGCCTCGCCGCGAAACCCGAAGCTGCGGATGCCGCTGAGGTCGTCGACGGCCCTGAGCTTCGACGTCTGGTGGCGCGCGAGCGCGAGCGCAATCTCCGCGGGAGCGATGCCCTCACCGTCATCGGTCACCTCGACGAGATCGATGCCCCCTCCTTCGAGGCGGACGTAGACGTGCCGCGCGCCCGCGTCGACCGAATTCTCCACCAGTTCCTTGACCACCGACGCGGGGCGCTCCACCACCTCGCCCGCGGCGATCTGGTCGATCACGTCGGGGGGCAGGAGCCGGATCGCCATCAGGTCATCTCCTCGCAGAGGCTCTTGAGCGCCGCCAGTTCCGTCAGGGCTTCGAGTGGGGTCATGCGCATCGGATCGAGCCGCCGCAGGCGTTCGATCGCCGGATGGGGCGGCACGTCGAAGAGGGCCAACTGCACCGCCCGGTCATCTGTCGCGGCGGCCAGAGGAGCCTGCTGGATGCGCTCCTCGGCGCGTGCCAGCACCGCCTCAGGCACGCCGGCGAGACGCGCGACATCGAGGCCGTAGGAACGGTTCGCCGCACCAGGCACGATGCGGTGCAGGAAGACGACCTTTCTGCCTTCCTCGGCCACGGCCACGGTGAAGTTGCGTATTCCCTTCTCGCGCTCGGCCAGGCTGCAGAGTTCGAGATAATGGGTGGCCACAAGAGCGCGGCAACGCACCACCGAGGCAAGGTACTCGGTCACGGCGGAGGCGATCGCGACCCCGTCGGCCGTGCCCGTGCCGCGTCCGACCTCGTCCAGGACGACAAGGCTCTGCGCCGTCGCGTCGCGCAGGATGATCGCCACCTCAAGCATTTCCGCCATGAACGTCGATACGCCGCGGGCCAGATCGTCCGAGGCTCCGACCCGCGTGAAGACGCGATCCGCGAGGCCGATGACCGCCCGCTCGGCCGGCACGAGCGATCCGATCTGCGCCATCACCTGGATCAGGGCCACCTGACGCAGCACCGTCGACTTGCCGCCCATGTTGGGCCCCGTGATCAGATGCAGGCGCTGCCCGCGCGCGTCGAGGCGCGCGTCGTTGGGCACGAACGCCCCCTGCGGCAGCAGGGCCTCGACCACCGGATGGCGCGCGCCCTGAAGGTCCAGCACGGGCTCCCGGCGCAGGTCAGGCCGCACGTACCCCCGGCGCCGCCCCACCTCCGCGAGGGACTGCAGGACATCGAGCTCGGCGAGCGCCGCCGCCCGCGCCTGCACCTCGCGAGCCGCCGCGAGGACGTTCTGACGCAGCAGCTCCAGCACCGCCGCCTCGAGCGACTGGAGTTCCCGTTCTGCGCGGCCGATCAGTTCTTCCTGCCGTCGCAGCTCTTCCGTCACGAAGCGTTCCCCGCTCGCGATGGTCTGTCTCCGCTCCCACGTGCCGGGCACCTGTCCCAGGTTCGGGCGCGTCACCTCGATGTAGTAGCCGAACACCTTGTTGAAGCCTACCTTGAGCGTGCGGATGCCTGTCTCTTCGCGCGCTCGGCGCTCGAACTCGACGAGATACTCCTTGGCCCCATCCTTGGCCTCGCGCAGCCGGTCGATCTCGTCCGAGAAGCCGCTGCGCACGAAGTTGCCCTCGCGCGCCAGGGCAGGCGGCTCGTCCTGAAGCGCCGCCGTGATCTCAGCCTCGAGTGCGAGCGGCCTTCCGATCGCCGCAGCGATGGCCCCCAGCCTCTCACAGCCTGGCGGCAGAAGTTCCTTCAGCACGGGGCCCAGCCCCAGCGTCGCCGCGAGACCCACAAAGTCGCGCGGTCCGGCGCTGCCGGCACCCATGCGAGCGAGGAGACGCTCCATATCGCGCGCACGGCTCAGCAGTTCGCGCAGGCGCGCTCGCCTGAGGCCATCCTCGGCGAGTGCCGAGACAGCCTCCTGTCGGGCGGTGATCTCGTCGAGTTCCGAGAGCGGCCGTTCCAGCCACTCGCGCAGAAGCCTGCGTCCCGCCACGCTGCGGGTATCGTCGAGCACCCAGAGCAGGCTGCCCTGGCGCTGGCCGTCGAGACGCTCCACAAGTTCCAGGTTGCGCCGTGTCGCGGGGTCGAGGCCCAGCCCGCGCTCAACCTCGTAGAGATGTGGCGGCTCGAGATGACGCAGGGCACCCCGCTGCGTCTCCAGCAGGTACGCGTGCCCGAGCAGCGCAGCCCTGGCCGCCGCCGGCGGCAGTCGATGGAGGATGTCGCCAAGCATGCGGCGACTTTCCTCCTGCGCTGTCTCGGTCGGCATCGGGGCACGCGGCACATCGCCGAGTTCCGGGCAGGCCGCATCGTCCGCCAGGAGTTCCGCCACACCGTGACGCTCCAGTTCGCGCACCGCGTGGCGCAGACGGGCGTCGGCCTGCTCACCGTGCACGGCGGCCACCCTAAAGCTGCCGTGCCCGAGGTCGAGGAACCCGATGCCCACCGCCGCGTCCTCCTGGGTCACCACACCGAGCCACCGGCGGGGTGCCTCCTCAGCCTCGCCGGCATAGGTGGATGGCGTCACGACGCGCATGACCTCTCGGCGCACGAGCCCCTTCGCCTGTCTGGGATCCTCTGTCTGCTCACAGACGGCCACACGGTAGCCGAGGTCCACCAGGCGACCGAGGTACGTCTCGGCCGCATGGTAGGGCACGCCGCACATCGGCGTCTCCTTGTCGCGCGAGGTCAGCACGAGATCGAGCAGATTCGATACGAGGCGCGCATCCTCGTCGAACAGTTCGTAAAAGTCGCCCAGCCGAAAGAACAGAAGGGCGTCCGGGTGCTGTGCCTTGATGCGCCGGTACTGCTGCATCACCGGCGTCGACTCCGCCACTAGATCACTCCTGCCCGCTCAAGCCCCGCAGCTCTGGCAACCCTTGTCCTGGCTCGGCTCCGGCGAAAGGTGACCCGTCAAGGGAAAGAGGAACACGCTCGTGACCTGCTGCAGCAGACGTTCGGCGCGGTGCTTCGCGTCGACGTAGGCCCGGACGCGCGGGTCCGGATCGTCGGGGTTGAGGGGGTCCGGGACAGTACCTCCGAGCGCGGCCTCCGCAGCCAGGAGCTCCTGCATCTCCTTCGAATCCGAGATGGCATCGGCGACCTCCTGCGCCAGGCGCAGGATCTCGAGTCGCGTTCTCACAGGGCCTCGCCCTCCAGGGTCCAGGTGTTCACGGCGTCGATGCGCACCTGCGCAAGCTGGCCCGCCTCGACGGCGGTACCGGGAAAGACGACGGGCTGGTTCTGCCGGGTGCGCCCCATCAGGCGCTGCCCATTCTTCTTGGACACGCCCTCGCAAAGCACCTCCACCGTCCGGCCGATCTGTCGCTGATTCGACGCGAGCGACAAGGCGTCCGTCACCTCGATGAGGCGCGCGAGGCGTTCCTTCTTGACCGCGAGCGGGACCTGTTCGGGAAAGTTCGCCGCCGGAGTCCCCCGCCGCGGCGAGAACATGAAAGTGAAGGACTTGTCGAAGCGGAGCCGTCGGCAGAGGTCGAGCGTCTCCGCGAAGTCCTCTTCTGTCTCTCCGGGAAAGCCCACGATCAGGTCCGTCGTCACCGAGGCGGTTGGCACGGCGCGTCGGATGCGCTCGATCAGGTCAACGTAGCGGTCGCGTGTGTAGCCGCGCGCCATACGCTTCAGCATATGCGGGCTACCCGATTGCACCGGGACGTGGAAATGCTCGCAGACATGGCGTGACGACGCGATCGCATCGATCATCTCCTGCGTGAAATCACGCGGGTGGCTCGTCGTGTAGCGGATGCGCTCAAGGCCCTCGACCCGGTCGAGTTCCGCGATCAAGGTCGCAAAGCTCTGGTCGTGATCG
>JAJYNV010000071.1 GCA_021786135.1 Bacillota bacterium | reverse complement strand
CGCACGAAGGGCACGAGCTCCACCTTGTTGAACTGATGCAGACGGATGAGACCGCGCGTGTCGCGTCCGGCCGCCCCCGCCTCGGCGCGGAAGCAGGCGCTGAAGGCGCAGTAGCGCAGCGGCAGCTCATCGTCCGACAGGATCTCTTCACGGTGCATGTTGGTTACCGGCACCTCGGCCGTCGAGATGAGGAAGTGCCCGGTCTGGGTCTGGAACATCTCCTCGCGGAACTTCGGCAGCTGTCCCGTGCCATAGAGGGCCGGCTCCTGCACGAGGAACGGCGGGAAGATCTCCGTGTAGCCGCGCGACGTGTGCACGTCGATCATGAAGTTGATCAGCGCGCGTTCGAGCTTGGCTCCCTGCCCCCGCTGCAGCACGAAGCGCGAGCCTGCCATGCGGGTCGCGCGGTCGAAGTCGAGGATGCCCAGATTCGTGCCGATCTCCCAGTGCGGCTTGGGCTCGAAGTCGAACTGGGGCCGTTCGAAGAGCACGCGCTCCTCACGCGGCTCGAGGCCGTCCGGCATGTCTTCCGCAGGCACGTTCGGGATCTGCAGCCAGAGCTCGTGCACCTTGGCTTCCAGTTCCGAGAGCTCGGCCTCCTTGGCTTTGAGCTCCTCACCCACTCCACGCATGCGCTGGATCTCGGCCTGGGCATCCTGCCCCGCCTTGCGCAGCCCCGCGATCTCCTCGCTCGCGCGGTTGCGCTCCGCACGAAGTTCCTCGACGCGCCTCAGAACGCCGAGCCTTTCCTCGTCCACCTTGAGCGCGCCGTCGAGAAGGTCATCGGCTCCACGGCGGCGCAGCATGCGCCTGTATTCGTCCTCCTGCTCACGCAGCTTCCTTGGGTCATGCATCGCTCGAGTCCCCTTTACTTCGCTTGTTCAGAAGGCGTAAGGCGGTCCAAATAGGCCATCCTCGCGTACGATCGCCGTGACGAGCCCGCCCGGGGTCACATCGAAAGCGGGGTTCAGCGCATCGCTGCCGGCGCTGGCAACGCGCTGGCCCATGAATTCGAGCACCTCGCGCGGATCGCGCTGCTCGATCTCCACCTCCCTGGCGCCGGGCCAGAGATGGTCGCAGCTAGATCGCGGCGCCACCACCGCGAAGGGGATGCCATGATGTCTCGCAAGCACCGCGAGGCCATAGGTGCCGATCTTGTTGGCGGTGCGGCCGTCGCTGCCGATCCGATCGGCGCCGACGATGACGAGATCCACCAGGCCCTGCGCCATGCAGTAGGCTGCGGCACCGTCCACGATCACCCGGTGCGGTACGCCGGCGCGGCCCAGCTCGAACGCTGTGAGGCGCGCACCCTGGAGGCGCGGCCTCGTCTCGTCGGCCAGCACCTCGCTGAGGCCCAGTTGCCGGTGCGCCTCGACGATCGCCGCAAAGGCGGTGCCGAGGCCGCCTGTCGCCAGCGCTCCCGTGTTGCAGTGCGTCAGGACCCGCATGCCAGGCCGGAAGAGCGGCAGGGCGTTGCGCGCCAGGGCCTCATCTTCGAGCCGCTGACCCTCGCGCATGCTCTCGGCATGACTGAGGGCCACGTCGAACCAGGTCTCCGACCTCCCCGTGAGCAGGTCCATTGCGACCTCCACTTCACGGCGGAGGTTGACGGCCGTCGGCCGCGCATCCGCGATCATCGCGGCCAGCACCTTGAGCTCCCGCACGGGGTCATCGGCGCGGGCAGCCTCACCTGCGGCGAGCGCCATCGCGTACGCGGCCGCGAGACCGATCGCCGGGGCGCCGCGGACCGCCATGTCGCGAATCGCGTCGCGGGCGTCCCTCGCATTGGCGATATCGAGATACCGTACCGTCTGCGGCAGCTCACGCTGGTCCAGGAGGCGGAGCTTGCCGTCGACGAAATCCACTGCCTGCATGGCCACGCCCTCCCTTGCCCCAGGGAACACAAAAGCGACCGTCGCCAAGGGGCGAACGGCCGCTGTGCCACCCTTATTCGATGCACCGGGGTGCATCCTCTCGGCGCGATCACGTGCGCCACACGTCCGGCTCCTCGCCGACGGCTCCGGGGCGGAAGCTCGTTGCGCTGCGTACCGGCTCGCACCTGCCGCCGGCTCTCTCGTCCGCTCGCGCGAGGCCTTCCCCATCTTCGCCCGATGCTGTGTTGCCCCTCATTGTAACGGGGCGACGCCCACTAGGCAAGGTGAGGCGCGCGCAGCACGATCTCCTCGAGGAAGTAGCGGTGCAGGCGCCGGTCGTCGGTGAGCTCGGGGTGGAACGATGCCGCGAGGAACTGGCCCTGGCGACAGAGCACGATCTTGCCGTCGACGCGTCCGAGAACCTCGACGCCGGGGCCGACATCCGTCACGTATGGCGCACGGATGAAGACGCCGCGCAGCGGTTCGCCCGCGACGGGGGCGCCGCCGATCGCCTCCTCGAAGCTCTCGCGCTGCCTGCCGAACGCGTTGCGGCGCACGCCGATGCGCATCACGCCGAGCCGCGGCTGGTCCGAGCCGTCGATCTCGTCAGCCATCAGGATCATACCGGCGCAGGTGCCGAAGATCGGCAGCTCGCCGCTGCGTAGCCGGGGAGCGATCTCGTATTCCTCGAGCAGCATGCCGATGGTGGTGGATTCCCCGCCCGGCAGCACGACGCCGTCAATGCCGTCAAGGTCGTCACGGCGCTTGATGAGCCGCACATCAGCCCCAAGCGAGGTGAGCACGCGCGCGTGCTCACGCACGGCCCCCTGCAGGGCCAGGACGCCGATCGTAGCCACTCTACCAGCCCCGCTCCTGCATGCGCTCCGCGGGTGCGATCTTGGAGATCTCAATACCTGGCATCGCCTCGCCGAGACCGGCCGAGACTTCCGCGAGCACGGCCGGGTCCTCGAAGTGCGTCGTGGCGCGGACGACGGCGCGCCCCCTCGCCTCGGGGTCCTGGGACTTGAAGATGCCCGAGCCGACGAAGATGCCGTCGACGCCGAGTTGCATAATCAGGGCTGCGTCCGCCGGCGTCGCGATGCCGCCCGCGGAGAAGTTCACGACCGGCAGACGGCCGAGTTCATGCACCTCGCGCACAAGCTCGATCGGAGCGCCCAATTCCTTGGCGATCGTGCCGAGCTCGTCCTCCGGCGCCGCAACGACACGCCGGATATCGCTGTTCACGGTGCGCGCATGGCGCACGGCTTCGACGACGTTGCCCGTGCCTGGTTCGCCCTTCGTGCGGATCATGGCCGCGCCCTCCGCGATTCGCCTGAGGGCCTCGCCCAGGTTGCGCGCTCCGCAGACGAACGGTACCTTGAACTTCGACTTGTCGATGTGATACTGCTCGTCGGCCGGCGTAAGGACCTCGGACTCGTCGATGTAGTCGACGCCGAGCGCTTCGAGGATCTGCGCCTCGACGAAGTGGCCGATCCGTGCCTTGGCCATGACCGGGATCGTCACGGCGTCCATGATCTCGCGGATGATGCGCGGGTCCGCCATGCGCGCCACGCCACCCGCCGCGCGGATATCCGCCGGCACGCGCTCGAGTGCCATGACGGCCACGGCGCCGGCTCGCTCCGCGATGACCGCCTGCTCCGGCGTCGTCACATCCATGATGACGCCGCCCTTGAGCATCTCCGCAAGGCCCGCCTTCACACGGAAGGTGCCAACCTCTCGCTCCATTGTTCCTTGCCCTCCTCGAACATAGAGGGCCTGCCACGGGGCAGGCCTTGCCTCGGAATCCTGTGCGCTCCTTTGCGGCGCGCTTTCGTGATCCACATCATTCTAGCATGTAGCGCTGGCTGTGGCGCGTTGCCGTTACCTCCCAGCAGGCTTTGTTCGCCGGGTGGCGTACTCCACTCCAGGGAGGCGTCCTGAGTTGGCCACCGTCCGCATCGTCAACGAGACCAGGGCGACGGAACTGGCCACGCGCGCCGCCGTCGCGGACGGATTCTTCTCACGCATGCGCGGGCTTCTCGGCAAGAGCGGCCTGCCGCGGGGCGAAGGACTCGTAATCATACCCTGCAAAAGCGTACACGGCGCTTTCATGCGCTTTCCTCTCGATGTGCTCTTCCTCGACCGGCAGGGCGTCGTGCGCCATGCGATGCAGCTGCGGCCCTGGCGCTTTTCGCCGTTCGTCCCCTCCGCCCACCTGGTCCTCGAACTTCCCTACGGCACCATCGCGTCCGCTGCGACAGAACCCGGAGACGTCATCCGCATCGTGCCGGAGGCAGCCGATGAAGCATAAGCTCCTTTCGCTGACCCTTGGCGGCGTCCTGGCCCTCGCAAGCGCGGTGCCCGCGCTCGCTTCCGCCTATGTCACCGCGTATGCCGGCGATCAGGCCCTGCTGCTCGCTGGCCAGAGCGTCACACCGAGCGGCGACTCGTTCTGGAACGGCACGAATCTCGCCCCTGTCTCGCTCACATACGAAGGCCGGCTCTATACGGCCGCACGCTACGCCTCGAGTCTTGCGCACCTCCCGATCCGGTGGGTGAGGAAGAGCCAGATGGTCGAGATCGGCGGTGCGCCGCCTCGTGCCCTGATGGGCCTGGCTGCAAGGATCGGCTCCTTTCACGGGCCGGTCTCCGTAGAGATCCGGCGGGTGCGGCTTGTCGTGCGCAGCCGGGAGTGGACGCCGGCTGGCCGGGTCTTGCAGGTGGGGACGCAGAAACTCCCCGACGCGCTCTATGCCGATCGCACGATGTACATGCCGACGTCGCTGCTCGCCACAGCGCTCGGCCTCAAGCTCACCTGGCCGCCGCACACGACGCCGACCGGCCTTTACGCGCGCATCTCGCTGCCGGTATCGACGCTGCAGCCCGGCAGCGTCCTCGGCGTATCCGCGGTCGTCGGCGGCGTTCCGGCTGGCGACCCGCTCGGTTTCAAATGGACCATGCACAACCCGGAGGGCAATCTGGTGCCGCTAATGGGCGGTAACAGCGCGCGGGAGGAGCAGGTCCCCTTCGGCGTCAACGCGGCGCGCGGCGCCTATCGCCTCGCCGTCACCGTGACGGACGGACGCACGGGCCAGCGGACGACCGCCTTCGCCAACATCCATTTGCGCGGCTCGGCGCCCTCCGGACTTACGGTGCCGTCGTTCGTATTCACGCCGCAGACGATCGCCAGGGCCTACGACATTTACAACACCTGGCTCGGCGGCGATTTCGGCCAGGGTCAGGCGATCGTCCTCTACGAGCGCCAAGGCTTCTCCTACCAGGACATCTCGACGTTCGACAACGCGTTCGGCCTGCCGGCGCCGAGCATCCGCGTCATCAGTCTCTCCGGGCAGAGCCTCGCGCCCGGCATCGAAGCGACGATGGACATCGAATGGGCCCACGCCCTCGCGCCCTTGAGTCAGCTCATCGTCGTCGAGGACAGCGCCGGCGGCTCGTCGCAGGCCTTCCCGTCCAATCTCGTCGGATCGCTTACAGGGCAGGCGCGCAACGGCGCGGCGATCGCGTCGGTCTCCTGGGGCGTCTCGGCGAGCCAGGGATCCTTCGGAGGGGCGAGCCAGCAGCTCGCGGCGCTCGAGGCAGCAGGTTTCAGCCTGTTCGCAGCCGGCGGCGACAACTTCGGACAGTCAGGTCCGCCACCGCTCGTGTGGCCGGCCGTCGATCCGAGCGCGGTGGCCGTTGGCGGCACATCGCTTTTCGAACGCAACCCGGCTTCGTTTTTCGAAACCTACTGGAACCAGCCGACCGACTCCTCGACGTTCGGTACGACGTCCTACCCCGCTCCCTACTGGCAGCAGCGCGTAACGGGCGACACGCACCGGCAGGTGCCGGATGTCGCGTTCGACGGCAACCCGCAGACAGGCGTCGCCGTCTATATGAACGGCAGTTGGTGGCGCGAAGCCGGCACAAGCCTCGGCGCTCCGGCCTGGGCCGCGATCTGGGCGCTCTGCCGTTCTGCGGTCCCCTATGTGCCCTCGGCGTCCCAGGCGCTCTACACGGTCGCGGCGTCGCGCTACGGTCCGGGCGCCCTGCACAATCCCGACAACGGCACCTATGACCAGCGCACCGGCGTCGGGTCGCCGGACGTCGCGGATCTCATCTCCGCGCTGCGCGCCCTCTACTAAGACCCGCCACGTGCCCACCCTCCGCAGCGAAAAAATGTCGCTGGCAGACCTGTCGTGCAGGCGCAGCAAGTACCAACATAACGCGGACAGAGCGGCAGACTCTAGGCTTGCCCGCCCCAAGACGGCGGGTGATCCGAAAGAGGGGGCTGCCCGTTGGTCGGTTCGCATCAGCTGACCGTGTCCGAGGCGATGGGTCTGCACGAGGTCCTGCTCGCAACCTCGAACAGTGTCGACAAGCTCGCGTTCTACGCTGAGGAAACGGGGAATCACGAGCTCGAGACTGTGTTCCGCGCGCACCAGCGCGCTGCGGAGAGGACCTACCAGGAGCTCATCGGCTACGCTCGCGGTTCCGGCACGCATGAGACAGGCATGACGCAGTTCGGCTCGCAGCACCGTGGCACGCAGGGAACGATGGGTGGTCAACAGCCGAGCCGGCAGACGATCCGTCCAGAACCGACCGGCCGCCTTGAGGACCGCACGATGGTCCTCGACTGCCTCGTCGACTGCAAGACCGCAGCGACGACGTACATGACCGTGGCCACGGAGGCTTCACAGCCTCAGTTGCGTCGCACCCTGGCAGACATCGCGCGCCAGCACCTCGAGTCCGCCTACGAGCTCTACAAGATCGCGGAGCAGCATGGCTGGTATCCCAGCCTCAAACCCCAGGAGTCCCCGGAGGAGTGGCTGCGCTCGACGCACCTGCCGCCCTCACACCAGGAGGCCTCGCAGTTCGGTACGGGCTATGCCTCGGCGAACCGCGGCTCGACCTACACCGGTGCCACCGGCGGAATAAGCGAGTCCTACAGCAGCCGCGGCTATGCGCAGACGCAGTCCGGCTACGGCCGGACGGCCGCCGGCGCGAACTACGGCTATGGGGCCTCGGGACGCGAAGAGTCGAGCTATCCGGGACACGGCAGAAGCGTGCAATACGCCTCGCCGGACCTAGAATCAGAGCAGATCCGTCGTCACTGATCGCAGGACCGGTAGCGGGCAAGGCCGCCCTGAGCCAGCGCAAGCTGGCCGCGGGCGGCCTGCGCCTTACCCTTGGCATGCGATGCGCCCACACGGCCGCAAAAAAGGGCCCCCGCATCAGCGGAGGCCCAGGCGTCGTCCCGACTATTCGTCCTCGTCCTCGAGCAGTTTTTCCTCCTCGGCCGAGAGTCGCGCCATCGCGACGAGCTCGTCCTCGGGATCGAGGCGCATCAGCTGCACGCCTTGCGATGCCCTGCTGTAGCGGGGCAGTTCGGCTACGCTGAGCCGAATGATGATGCCCTGCGCAGAGACAAGCATCAGGTGGTCGTCGTCGTTCACCGAGCGCACGGCCGTGACATAGCCGTTGCGGTGCGTCAGCGAGATGGCCCGCACGCCCTTGCCGCCGCGCCCGATTGCGCGGAACTGCCCGAACATGGTGCGCTTGCCCATGCCGCGGTTCGTGGCCACCACAAGATCCGAACC
>JAJYNV010000387.1 GCA_021786135.1 Bacillota bacterium | reverse complement strand
ACCCTGTTCAAGTGCTCCACGCACGGGGACTGCGGCAGCATCCTTGTGCGCACGGACGACGGCGGCGTCACCTGGCGCCTCGTCGCCGGCTCGCTGACCGGAAGGTCGCCCGCTCTCCCGGGCGGCCACCTTGGTATCGCTGCGTGGGGCGGTGAGAGCGTCGCTGTCAAGACGCAAGATGGGCTCGATCTCAGCCTCGATGGAGGTGCGGACTGGAGTTCCGTCCAAGGACCGCCGCTGTCCGACTCGATGCTCAGCAACGTCTTCACCTACTCTGCCGGCATCGGGCTCTTTGCGGACGACATCTACGGAAACCTCATGCGCCTGTCGCCAGGCAACACCTGGCAACCCCTGTCGCCCGATTTCGGTCTCACGCAGGTGGATTTCATTAGCCGCACCAAGGCTTATGGGATCGAACATCAGGACGGGCAGTCGCTGCCCGTAAGCTCCAGGGACGGCGGCCGAACTTGGCATGTCTTCGCCCTCCCCCCGAACGCCGCGTCCGTCACGCAGCTCGCGTTCGCGGATGCCCGCCATGGCCTTGTCCTGCGCGGTCCGAACGCGCCTGCACTCGCGACCTCGGACGGTGGGAAGACGTGGCATCCCTTCGGCAGGGGCCACCCAGTATCCGCGCAGCTCTTCCCCGGCGGGCAAGGCTACCTCCTCACCCGGCCTGGGGACGCCACGAAGCCGCTCGCGCTACTTGCGACAT
Source organism: Bacillota bacterium (assembly GCA_021786135.1). GTDB lineage: Bacteria > Bacillota > Sulfobacillia > JAJZYS01 > JAJYTV01 > JAJZQO01. The sequence continues at coordinate 6,781 of JAJYNV010000387.1, read as the reverse complement.
CGGACGACGGCAAGGTTTTCAAGGCCCGCCGCCTGCCGAAGGATTTCCCCCCATCGGGAGGGACGGTACGCTTCACCTCTCCGCTGGTCGGGTACGCAGCGTCGATCGGCGGGATCTGGCGAACGGACGACGGCGGACGGCACTGGCGTCCCCTTCTCCTACCGCAGCTTACCGACCGCTTCCCATCCACCATCACTCTCGCTTCTGATCAAAAGGGCGATCTTTGGGTTCTGGCCTCCTTTGACCGGTCCGGCGGTGCGTTCACGCCGCAGGCCCTCTACATCCGCCACTCCTCCGGCGCATGGCAGGAGGTCAAGATGCCGGGCGTCGCCCTGCCGTTCGATGCCACGACGGAGTCGCTCTTCGTGACCTCGCCGCGCACGGCCTGGCTCGTGACGCCCGCCGGCATCCTGGCGACGACAGACGGCGGGCGGATTTGGCGCGTCAACAAAGTGGCGTACGCGCCCTAACCCCCGTAAGGCATTGTCGACGCCAGTGGATGGCCGCGTCCACCCTCGCGTCGCGGGTCGTCTACATGACGCGCGAACGTGGTCGCAGTTGGACGCGGCAGCCGACAGGCGGCCCGCCTCCGGGCCCCGCGAGCTGCGCGCCGCTGGCGAACGGCGACGGCTGCTGGACTGGCTCTGCGCTCTACGCGAGTGTAGGCGACAGGCACTTCTTCGTGGGTGCGGGCTCCCCCCGGGGCTGGTGCCGGGCGCCGGGCTGAGCTTTCAGGCCCTCGCCCTGCCGCAGGATATCTTCGTTCGGAGCGTCCAGTCCGTCTCGGCCGAGGTCCTCCACGTGGTCACGGGCGGTGGCCGGTTGCTTCGGAACGCGCAACGGCGGCGTCCGCTGGCGCCAGATTGCGTGAGAACTCCGCGCACCTGGCGCACGCCGTGCCTTGAGTGTTATGGCAGAGGACTCGGTTCGTGCAGTGCATAACGTAGGATCTCGCAGACAGGCAACCGATGCGTGCGGAGGGTGGCGACGGATGATGCGCTGGCGGGTGCCGTTGATCCTGCTCGGACTGGCGAGTGCGATGGTTGTCTCGGCATGCGGGACCAGCACACTTCATCCGACTGCACGGGCGAAATCATCTTCCGGAACGCACCAGCGGAAGCCGGGGTTACCGAGATCGCATGCACATCCCCAACGGCCCAGTTCGACCGCGACCACGGAGTCATGGCCGTTCGCCGTCCTCGATCTGCAGGCGGTTGGTTCCACGTCGGCGTTCGCACTCACAGATCTGGCGCAGCCGACTTTCTCTGCGTGGTCACTCTCACCGGCATTCGTTGGTTATTCCGGTTACCTGTCGCTTCTGCACACATCCGATGGGGGTGCCGAGTGGGCCGACGTCACACCGCCCGATCCCTTCTCCGGTGTGCCGGACGAGTATGGGACCGCCCTGGACTTCCTCAACCAGGACACGGGATGGCTGGCGGTGGAAGCTGGGCAGGGATCCACCACGACGATAGCGGTGGCGCGCACCACGGATGCCGGATCCACCTGGCAGGTAGCCACCTTCGTGACTCCCCTGCCGGGCGGTCTCAACCTTGACTTCACAAGCCCAGAGGACGGCTGGCTCCTCGCGATGTCGACCCCGGCCGCAGGCCTGATGTCGAAGGTGCTCTACGCGACATCGGACGGAGGTCGCACGTGGCAACAGGACTCGTGCTCCCTGGGCCCCGGCTGTCCACAAACGGACGGCCAGCTGCCGGTAGACAGCTACCCGACGGGCATCTCGTTCGTCGGGAGCGACGGGTTTGTATCCGCCCTCAACCACGGGGACCCCTACCTCTGGTTCTACGGCAGCCAGGACGCGGGACGCTCGTGGCAGCGCATCCCGCTCACCGTGCCGAAGGCGGATGTGCAAGGCTACGGAGACGTCTACCCTCCCAGCTTCTCGGGCGCGAGCGGACGGATGCTCGTCCAGTTCAGCTCATCGACAGGTCCCGATCTCGTCGTGTACAAGAGCACGGACGGCGGACTTCGCTGGCAGCCGAACGCGACCTCGCCCCTGCCTGTGTCCCTGGGGTCTCCCGCTCAGTTCGGCTGGACAGACGGAGAGGACGGCTGGGTGGCCTCTGGTGACGGCCATGGCCTCTACCGGACAACGGACGGAGGGCGGACGTGGACGCGGACCCCGCTGCCAAACGCGGCCGGGCCTGCAGCGTTGGAGGGACGGCTGCAAATCGCCTTCACGGACGCCCAGGATGGATTCCTTGCAGCCTCCAACCGCTCCGGCACCTGCGAGATCTACTCGACGCACGACGGAGGACAGACCTGGACGCCACTGGTGCCGAACGGTGGCGCGAAGTAGTAAGACGCCCGGTATTGCGGCCCCGACCCGCCGAACGCACCCGGACGCTTACTTCGATCGGCGGAACCTGTCAAAGTCTTTCAGACAGCCGGATCAACTGAAGCCCGAGGGATATTCCTCGCAGGAGCCCTTCGAGAGTCTCCGACCGTCGGTGGAGGACATTGCCAGTTGGTGGAGAACCCACCAGTCGGTCGGAGAACGGACCCAGCGCGCGGGGGATTGTGCATGAGGTTGATGCGGCGGCCAACCCTGCGGGTGGCAGGATCTGCCTTGGCGATGCTGGTGGGCCTGTCGGGCTGCACCGCAGGGAACATATCGTCCCCGACGCTCTTGCTACCGAAGCGTGTGGGAGACTTCACGCTGCAGTGGGTGAAGGGGGACGGGGCACTCCGGCGTACGCCGAGCTCTATCTCCACCGGAGACGCCACGTTCACCATCGGTCCCGGACCGTTGTACCTTCTCAGCGCGCGCATGCCTGATGGCCGACTGAGCGCTTCCGAGTCCGCCGGCTGCCCTCCCCTGCCGGTTTGGCAGGTAGACCTCATGGGGCCGAACCCGGGCATGCTGTGCCCGTATCGCGGAGCCCTGGTACTTGAGCTTTACAATTCGAATGGACCTGGCGTACCCCTTGGGTCGGCAGGAGTAGGCATCATGAAGGCGGCCCTCTCAGAGTCACTCGGTCCGCACAGCCTTGGCGGCTACGTCGTCGATGGCGGGGTTGCATGGTGGCTGAAGGCTGAGGGTGGGGCAGTCCTCGCCTCAGGCTTTGTGAGCACCCTGGACGACGCTACTGCGAAACTGCCCACAGGACTCTTGCCTTCCGGCGGCGGGGTGAGACTGCTGTCGTTGGCCGACCAGCTCTATGTCCTGCGGCCTGTGGCTGCCGGCTATGAGGTCTCCCAACCCGACTTCCGGGCCTCGCGCCTCCAGCCGCTGGGGAAGGTCCCCGATGGCCGCGTATGGGCCATCGACCAGCTCGGCGGGGTCTGGATGACACGGAAGTTGGGTGACGGTCGCATTGATCTGATGCGCGCTGCACCTGGACAGGCTAACGTACGCTCCTGGCACGCCAAGGGACAGCTTGTCGGGGCTGGATCAGGTTTTCTCGCCTACCTCGCCCCGGCTGAAGGCGGGACACTCCTGCACCTTATGTTTCCGCTAAGCCATCGCACCCTGGTTGTGCGCGGGCTTCGTCCTCCTTTCGCTTCCATGCAGGAGGCCCAGGACGGTAGCATCTATCTCTATCTGCATCTCGCCACCGGAAGACGAGCCGTGCGGATCGCATGGTCACCTCTGAAGTGAATCTGCCGAGGTGGTGTTTGGAATGCGACTCCCGTACCCAAAGGCAAAAGTGATCGCTGTCTTCGCCGTTATGCTCCTCGCGGCCTGTAGTAGCCAGAGCGCACCCAAGGTGTCACCGCCGTCTCCCGTCGCACGGCAGGGCAACCTCGCCGGTTCTGCCGTCCCGCTCGTCTTGGCGTCAAAGACGCAAGCATCCCTGTTCGGCACGCCGCCAGTCCGCGTGACCCCGACCCACCTCGCAATGGCGACCCGCAGCATAGGCTGGGCAGCTGGCGAAGGCCTCGGCGACCAGGCCCAGTCCTACCTCGCGCTCGCCACATCGGACGGTGGGGCCACCTTCCAGGTGCTCTTCACCGCGCCCGCCCCGATCGTCGCAGTGGCGGCACCCGATGCCCGGCATGCCTTCTTCTTGGAAGAGCAGTGCGCCAACGGCGGATACTGCACGAGTATCCTTCAGGAATGGCGCGGCGGCGACGAGGCACCGCAAACGCTCTGGCGCGGGAACACGGACGCCGCCGTCGCCCTGGCTTTCCCGACGGCGCAAACGGGATTCTTCACTGTGGCCGACATGACGTCGCCTGACGACACCATCCACCTGTTCACGACGGTCGACGCTGGCAGGACCTTCACGGAGCACCCACAACCGTGCGGGACCTGGAACCCGAGCGCACCGGGGCCCATGTACTTCAGCAATGCCTCGACGGGCTGGCTGGTGTGCAATGGAAACATTGCAGGGACTGAGGGGCAGGTGCAGGCCAAGTCCCTTTACACTACGCGCGACGCCGGCCGGCATTGGTCGCTCATTGCCTCCAGCCCGGCTGACGGCAGGCGCGGGGCGCTCCCCCCGCCAGGTTTCGCTGACACACTGATCTTCACGAGTCCGCAGGTTGGCTACGTCGGAATTGGCGGCTACGGAATCTATCGCACCCAAGACGGCGGACGCACATGGCGCAAGGTCTTCGCATCGGCCGACCCGCCCGGCGGCTGGGCACTCTCGATCGGCTTCCTGCCAGGCGGCTTCGGCTGGTTCCTGGGCGGACGCGGGCCCGCACTGCAGGAAACAGACAATGGAGGCAGTGCATGGCATGAAGTGGGCACCACCGCACCGTTGGTTCCCGAGAGGTCAGCTTGGGATCTCGGCGGCGGACTCGCGATCGCCCTGGCTCCACCTTCCGTCTCCCCTCGGAGCCAAGGGCGGGCGCAACTTGTCCTGAGCAGTGACGGCGGCGGGACCTGGGCCAAACTAACGGACCTCGCCTTGCCTGGCTACACCCAGTCCCTCAGTGCGACATCCCCGTACGACCTGACGGTTGGCGAAAACCTCACGAACCAGTCGTTCGTCGCAAATTCCTCCAACCTCGGTCGGACCTGGTCAAGGGTCCGCCTGCCAAAGGACTGGCAGGTATGGGCCCTCGGCTACTGGCGCCCCGCGGACGGGTGGGTCGTGGCGGACCACCAGAACACCAACGGTATCTTCCGCTGCGGGCAGCGCAGTTGCACACGCGTACCCACGCCCTTCTCACTCCTCTGGGCACAGATGACCGGTCCCTCGTCGGGTTTCGCCGTCGGCCAGGACGTGAGCGGCCGCTGGATCCTCTATTCGACCCAAAACGATGGCCGCATCTGGACCGGACGCGTCCTGCCAGGGGAGTTCAACGTGGGCGGCACAGGCGCGAAAGGCCACCTCGCCTGGCTCTACCAAGTGGACGACTATCCCGCCGAACCTGACCCGCCACATCCGCTCTACGGCGGCACGATGGCCCTCGTCAGCCCCGATCGCGGCCGGACGTGGCGGGAGATCACCCTGCCGGCAGGCCTTCAGGCTGTCGTCTCGCTATCGTTCGCGAATGCCTCTCATGGCCTGCTCGTCACCTCAAGCCCTGTAACGGGCACCTCGTGCTGGTCTACATCCGACGGTGGGCATATATTCCGCCTGCTTCCGTGAGGAGAGACCGAACAATCAGGAGGCAATGGATTGAGAAAGCGTTTGCGCCCCAGGTCCGTATGGCTTGGGGTCATCGTCCTCGTGTTGATCGGGGCCGGCGCTTACTTGAAGAGCTGGTTTGGCTCCCCAACGAGTCCTGGCGGCCATGCCGCCGCCGTAACCACGAACGTCCCGTACAACATCCTTCTCATCGGCAACAACGCACGGCAGGCCACCGGCCCTCTCTCGCTGGGACAGGCGGACATTCTCATGCTCGCGCATATCGATCCTCAGAAGCACAGGGTCACGCTAATCTCGATCCCGCGCGACCTTCTGATCGCGCTACCGCAGTGGCGCGACACCGTCCCGAAGATCAAGGAGTCTCTGTTCCTCGGCCTGGGGGAGGGACCCGCGCAAGGCCCTGAGCTTGCGATGCAGGTGGTGAGCCACTTCACCGGCATGCCAGTCACGGCCTACATCGCGACCGACTTCCAGGGCTTCATCGACGCCGTGGACGCCGTCGGCTGCGTCAACATCGATATTCCCGCCCGCATCTATGACCCGCTGCACAGCAAGGCGGACTTCCAGCCCGGCTTACACTGCCTCTCGGGCCCGTGGGTGCTGGCCTTCATTCGCGTCCGTCAGAACACCGCCGACAGCTACCGCACCACCGACTTCCAGCGCATGGACGCCGAGGCCCAGGTCCTCTCCGCGCTCAAGCAGAAGCTGCTGCACAGCCCGGTGCAGGCTGCCCTCCACCTGCCGGCGCTCGTCGCTGCCTGGCGCAAGGACGTCGCGACGAACCTCTCGAACAGCCAGCTTCTTTCGCTCGGCCTCACTCTCGCCCACAGCCATGTGCAGCACATCACGCTAGGCGGAATCGGCGATTCCATGCAACTCGCCGCGATGCCTCTGCCTGGCATCAACCAGGAGAACGAGATCGCCGGCGCGTACTATGACGTGCTCAACCCGGCCGATGTGACCAAGGTGCTGAAGCCCTACGGCAGCAAGGGCACCTGGACCGGCCTGCCGCCGTTCCCGCCGCCCAGAACCGTACCGGTCGCGGTCGAAGGATCATTAGCGTATGTGGCCCAGTTGCAAAGGGCCGGCTTCCCCGCCACCCAGATCTCGACCGCCAGTCCCAGCAGCAGGCTGACGGTGGTCTTCCCGAACGGGCAGCCCGTGGGCGGCTTCGTCGTTGCGCGGGCGCGCGCGGCCGGCAACGAATTCGTCAC
>JAJYNV010000399.1 GCA_021786135.1 Bacillota bacterium | reverse complement strand
ACGGGGCGGCGGCCCCAGCGCTCGACGAGCCAGGCCGCCGAGAGATAGCCGGGGATTTCGCAGAGCGTGACGAGCAGCACGTAGAGGAAGCTGTGCACGAGGCTCATGCCGCGCAGGGCGAGCACCAAAGGCAGCCAGAGGAACATGCCGTAGTAGGCGAAGTTCATCATCAGCCAAAGGACCCAGAGAGAGATCGTCGTCCGGCGGTGCTCAGGCGCGAGGAGAAGGCCCAGCGGCACTTTGTCCGAAGCCGGCGACCGGCTTGCGGATGCCGGCCGCTCGCCGCGCACCATCCCCGTGACCCGGACCGCCTCGTCCTGCGCCCCGACCTTCCAGAGGTAGCGGGGAGACTCCGGGATGCCGCGTCGCAGGTAGATGGTGTAGAGCGCGGGCAGCGCGCCGATGAAGAAGCCGATGCGCCAGCCGAAGACGGGAATGAGGAAGTAGGCCAGGAGCGCGGCGACGAGCGAGCCGACAGCCCAGAAGCTCTCGAGCCAGACGATGCCCCTGCCGCGCACGCCGGACGGCAGGAACTCGGCCACGAGGGTCGTTGTCACCGGCAGTTCCCCACCGAGGCCCAGACCGACGACAAAACGCATCGCGATGAGAAAGAGAGCGGAGGTGGCAAGGCCCGCGACACCCGTGGCGATACTGTAGAGCATCAGGGTCCAGAGGAACACGGTGCGGCGTCCGTAGCGATCGGCGAGGCTCCCCGCCAGTGCGGCCCCCACCGCCATGCCGACGAGGTTGATGCTGCCCATGACGCCGATCGTCAGCGGTCCGAGCCGCCAGGCCAGGATCAGGGCGGCCATGACGAACGAGAGAATGCCGACGTCCATGGCATCGAACAGGATCCCGAGTCCCCCTACGAAGATCAACCGACGATGGAACGGGCCGAGCCTCATCGCATCGAGGCGGGTGCGCACGTCAACGCTCATGGCTTCACTCCTTCCCAAAGCCATGGCTATGGCGCAGCACCGGCATCGGTCACCGCGCAGGGACGCAACTGCGGACGCGGTCAGGTCTCAAAAGGGATGTCGCTTACGCGCCGCCTACGCCGAATGCCACCCGAATGCCTCTTCAGAGCGCCTCCGCCCGCTCGACGCAGTACTGCGCCGAGGCGACTTCGGCGGCCAGCCCAACCGACTAGAAGAGCGTGTCATCCTCGGACCCGTCCGCCCGCTCAGCTTGCCGCCGAAGACCTCTCCGATCTCACCGAGCACATGCTCAGGCAGGACCGCTCCTTGCCTCGCACTCTCGGTCTCGCGTTGATCATCCCGTCGAACCTCCCAAATGGCTCATATTGGCTCGGGTTGGCGCAGATTCGGGTCGAGCTGTTCGAGCCACCGCATGTCGAGAAGCTCTGTCACATCAAGATAGCCGAGCACGAGCGCCGCCACGTCGCCGCCTCCCCCTGACCTCCCCGCGCTTGACGGGCCTAGGAGCATCCGGTCCCAACGTTCAGATCAAGTAGTGAGTAGTGCAGGCAGATGCGAATCGCGCAGCCACGCGACGCGACGAGCGCGCCGCGGTCGGCCGGCAATGAGAACGAGCTTGAACCGTTCGAGTGAAATCTAGGCAAACTGCAGCTCCGCCTCCAGGACGTCCCGAGGCCTGGCACAACGCCAAGGATCGGTCTCCTTCCGGCCGGGCCACTGCAGCGCTGCGCCTCCTAGCCCGGTGCGGGCCGATAGCGGCCAGGGTCCTTGAGCTTTCTCACGCCGGTCGGCGAACTCCTCGTAGGCGAGCGCCACGGTAGGATACGCGTCCGGCCTGGAGAATCCCAGTTCCCAGGTTGTCTCGCGACTCCGCAAGAAGGGGAGAAGACCTATTTTCGATCTCGTAGTGAGGAACGCCCGACTCGATGGACAAGCCGTCGACATAGCCGTGGCGGGCGGACGCATTGCCGCCATCGGCAAGGGCGTCGGCCAGGCAAGCCGGGAGATCGACGCTCGAGGCGGCATGGCTTCGCCGCCGCTCGTCGAATCCCACGTGCACCTCGACACCACCCTCACGGCTGGCGAGCCGAAGTGGAACGAGAGCGGAACCCTCTTCGAGGGTATCTCCACCTGGGCGCTGCGCAAGGAATCGCTCACAGAGGCCGACGTGATCCGCCGCGCCACGGAGCTCCTGCGCTGGCAGGCCGCCCAGGGCGTGCTGTTCGTCCGGTCCCACGTCGACACCACCGATCCTGATCTGACGGCGGTCCGGGCCCTCCTGGAGGTCAAGGAGAAGATGCAGGGCCTCGTCGACCTGCAGCTGGTCGCGTTCCCGCAGGAGGGCATCCTCTCCTACCCCCGTGGCGCCGATCTGCTCGAGGAGGCCCTGCGCCTCGGCGTCGACGTGGTCGGCGGTATCCCGCACTACGAACTGACACGCGACATGGGGGCAGAGTCGGTCAAGATCACTTTTGCCTTGGCGGAGAAATACGACCTTCCCATCGACATCCACTGCGACGAGACGGACGACCCGCAGTCGCGCTTTCTCGAGGTCGTGGCCGCGGAAACCATCCGCAGCGGCATGGGCCACCGCGTCACGGCGAGCCACACCACCGCCTTCGGCAGCTACGACGACGCCTACGCCTTCAAGCTGATGGGCTTCCTGCAGCGCGCGGACCTCAACTTCGTGGCGAACCCGCTCGTCAACATCACCCTGCAAGGCCGGATGGACACCTACCCCAAGCGTCGCGGCATGACCAGGGTGAAGGAACTCTGGCAGAACGGGCTCAACGTCAGCCTCGGCTACGACGACGTCATGGACCCCTGGTACTCCCTCGGCACCGGCAACATGCTGCAGCCGGCGCACATGGCGGTCCATGTCGCCCAGATGACCGGTCGGCAGGAGGTCATGGCCTGCTACGACATGGTCACGCGCAACGCCGCGCGCACGCTCGGCCTGGAAGAGCGCTACGGCCTCGACGTCGGCAAGCCGGCGGACTTCATCGTGCTCGACGCACCGGACGCCTGGGACACCCTGCGTCGGCTCGCCACCGTCACGACAGTGGTCAAGGGTGGGCAGGTGATCGTCGAGGCGAAGCCACCCGAGGTCCGCCTGCTCGGCGAGCCAATCACTTTCCAGCGCTGAGCGGCCAGAGGCAAGCCAAAGCGGCCCGAGACCCCAAAAGGTCCCGGGCCGCTCGCACTCCGCCCTAGGCTACGGGCAGGCCGAACTCCGTCTGGATCTTCTTGCGCAGATCCTGCGGCAGGTCGTCGTCGGCTGCACCAAGGTTCTCCTCGAGCTGCTCGAGATTCGATGCCCCGATCAGGGCCGACGACACCTCCGGCAGGCGCAGCACCCACCGGATGGCCAGCTGAGCCAAACTGATTCCCGCTTGGCGGGCCAGGCCGGCCAGCCACCCCACCTTTCCGTCGCTGCCGTCGAGGTAGCGCTGGACCATCGACGAGGTGCGCTGGTCGGCGCCGCGGCTGCCCTCGGGTACGTTGCCCCCGAGGTACTTGCCCGTGAGCACACCCTGGGCGAGAGGAGAGAAGGCGACGATGCCCATGCCGGTCGCCTTGGCGCGCGGCAGGACGTCGATCTCGATCTTCGGATCGAGCAGGTTGTATTGCACCTGGTCGGCGACCATGCGCCGCAGACCCAGTCGCGTCGTCTCCTTGCCCGCACGGCTGACCTCTTCCGCTGGCCATTCCGAGATCGCGCCGTAGAGCACCTTGCCCTGGGCCACGAGGTCGTCGATGGCGCGCAGCGTCTCGTCGAGAGGTGTCTCAGGATCCGCGCGGTGGCAGTAGAAGATGTCGACGTAGTCCGTGCCGAGGCGCGTCAGGGACCGCTCGACCGACTCCACGATGTGCTTGCGGGAGAGTCCGCGGTCGTTCGGGTCGTCGCTCTGCGGCCAGAACGCCTTGGTGGCGATCACGAGGTGATGCCGGGGAAACGGTTCGAGCGCCTTGCGCAGGAGCTTTTCCGCCTCTCCGCGCGCATAGGCGTCCGCGGTGTCGAAGTAGTTGACCCCGAGTTCGAATGCCCGCCTGACACAGGCGATGGCAGACTCCTCGGCAACCGTTCCGCCGTAGGTCAGCCAGCTTCCCAGCGCGACCTCGGATACCTTGAGGCCGCTCTTGCCTACATGCCGATAGCGCAAAGGACCAGCTCCCTTTGAAGAGTCCCCCGGTCCCAGCATGCCACGGACAAATCCGCATGCAAAGGCCTGGGCCTCGCAGCCGCCTGACGAGGTGTCTCCCTGTCGGGTCCATGGTGGACGTTCCTGGCAGGATGTCGGCCGCGTCATGCGAATGAGTGGGAAACTTACACGCTTGCGGGCCCGTGCATCAAGCCGGAACTGGTCCGGTTCCCGGCTGCCCTGCCCCCGGGCGTGCGGAATCCTGATCGAAGGGGGAGGAGCGCCTTGTCCAGCCATGCACAGCACAAGTTCCGCAGAGAGCTCGGGCTCACTGACCTCACCATGGTGACGCTGGGCGGCATCATCGGCTCCGGCTGGCTCTTCGCGGCGCAGGGAGCATCCACCTACGCCGGGCCGGCCGCCATCATCTCCTGGTTGATCGGAGCCGTTGCCGTCGTCATCCTCGGTCTCACGTTCGCGGAACTCGCGGGCATGCTGCCGGAAGCGGGAGGCGTCATCCGCTACCCCCATTACTCGCATGGCAGCTTCGTCAGCTTCATGATCGGCTGGGCGGCGCTCATCTCATGGGCGGGTCTGCCCTCGATCGAGGCTGAAGCCGTCATCCAGTACGCTTCGAGCTACATCCCGGGCATCTACAGTGCCAGCCAGGGCTCGTTGACCAGCCTTGGCCTCGTGATCGCGTTCCTCCTGGTGACGATCTTCTTCCTGATCAACTCGGTGGGCATCAAGGTCTATGCCAGGGTCAACACGCCGCTGACCTTTATCAAGATCGCCGCGCCCGTGACGACGGCTGTCGCCCTCCTGGCCACGAGCTTCCACGGGGCAAACTTCAGCCTGCATGGCGGGTTCATGCCTTTCGGCTGGACCGGCGTCTTCTCGGCGGTGTCGACCGGCGGCATCATCTTCACCTTCACCGGCTTCCGCCCGATGTTCGATCTCGCCGGCGAGGCGAAGCGACCGCAGCACGACATTCCCCGCGCCTTCATGCTGGCCATGCTGGCCGCCGGCATTCTCTACCTCGCCTTGCAGCTTGCCTTCACGAGCGCCTTGCCGTCAGGCGACCTCGCCCAGGGCTGGGCCAAGCTCGCCCTGTCCTCGCCCTTCGCGAACCTGGCCGTCGCCCTCAACCTGCCCTGGCTCGCCATCATCCTCTACGGCGATGCCCTGCTCTCTCCGAGCGGCACGTCGCTCACCTACGCGGCCGCCGTACCGCGGGCCTTCTACGCCTACTCGGGCAACCGCCACTTCCCCGCCATCTTCCGGCATCTCAACTCCCGCGGCCTGCCGACAGCGGCCATGGTCCTCAGCTACATCGTCGCGCTCGTCTTCCTGCTGCCGTTCCCGTCATGGCAGAAGATGGTCGGCATCCTCTCGGGCGCCACCATCCTGACCTACATGATCGCCCCTGTCACCGTGGCCGTTCTGCGGCGGTCGGCTCCCCAACTGCGCCGGCCGTTCCGCCTCTGGGGGGCTTCGTGGCTCGGTCCCCTCGCCTTCGTGATCGGAAGCATGATCTTCTACTGGACCGGCTGGCCGACCGACGGCATCCTGCTGGTCGCAACCCTGATCGGGCTCATCCTCTACTTCTACTACTTCGCCCGCCAGAAGACGCCCGTGGACGACCTGCGCCGTGGCATCTGGCTCGTCGCCTACTTCTTCTTCGGCCTCGCCATGTCGTACTTCGGCAGCTTCGGCGGCAAGGACGTGGTGCCAGCCCCATGGGACACGCTGATCGTCGCCGTCGTCAGCATCGGTTTCTACTACTGGGCCGTGGCAGCCGGCGGCGGCCAGGAGCTCCTCGCGGAGGCGCATCAGGTGGCGGCGGAGGCCGCGGCTATCGAGGATGCCGCCGCGGCGGGCCTGCCCGACTGAATCGCGGAGCTCCTCAGGGGCTGTCGTCTCGGTCTCCTTCGATCCCCGCCATGAGCCGCTCGAGGTGCTCCGCCGACTCGAGCTGCGGACGCAGCACCTCGAGCACCCGCCGCTTGACCTCGACGAACTTCGGCGTCAGGACGAGATCCCATTCGCGCGGCCGTGCGAATGGCACGGCGACATCGAGAGCCACGCGTCCCGGCCTCGCCGTCATCACGACGACCCGGTCGCCGAGCAGGATTGCCTCCTCCACGTCGTGTGTGACGAAGAGGACCGTGGGGCGCAGCGTGCGCCAGAGCCGCAGCAGAAAGCGCTGCATCTCGTTCCTGGTCTGTGCGTCGAGGGCTCCGAACGGCTCATCCATCAGCATCGTCTCGGGCTGGGTGATGAGCGCGCGCGCGATGGCCACGCGCTGGCGCATGCCGCCCGAAAGCTCATAGGGCGCGTGGCTCCGGAACGCCTCGAGTCCCATGATGGCGAGGTAGTCGTTTACCCTGCGCACGTACTCCGCGCCGCGCACGCCGTGGATCTTGAGTCCGAAGCCGATGTTCTCCGCCACGTTGAGCCACGGATAGAGAGCAGCCTGCTGAAACACGACAGCCCGATCGGCCGCCGGCCCGTCGATCGGCCGGCCATGGACCTCGATGCTGCCTTTGGTCGGGAACTCGAAACCCGCCACGAGGTGCAGAAGCGTGGACTTGCCGCAGCCGCTTGGCCCGACGACCGACACGAACTCGCCATCCGCCACCTCGAGGTCGACGCCCTGCAGCGCGGGGACGGCATGCCGTCCCCTACTGCCCGGGTAGACCATGTGCAAGCCGCTGATCGCGATCATGGCCGCACCGTCCCGCTCACGGGTTTGCCGCCACCGCCTGCGCGTACGAGGGGTCCACGTAGCTGCTCATGTTCGTGGGGGCGTTCGGGATCTGGTGGATGCTCGCGAGATACTTGGCCGCTGAGCTGAGCGACCGGGTGACGAGCGACGTCTTCACTCCATCGCCGCTGCCGAGCCCATTCGGGCCGATCTGATCCTGCAGGCTCAGGATCCTGTAGCCTGCGAGTTCCGTCTTGGCCAGCGCTGCGGTGATGCCGGCCTCCTTGGCCATGTCGCGCAAGGCCTGGGCAGGGTGACTCTGCGCATAGGCGACGCCAGCCTGCTCGGCCTGGATGAATCCGAGCACCAACTGGCGATGGCTCTTCGCCCATGGCCCCTGCACGACGGCCAGGTTGAAGATCGGTGCCTCTTGCGCGACGTCCTGGTCGTACATCAGCGCATAGCCCTGGTGGCGAAGCATGGTGTCGAACGCGGGGTCCCAGACGTAGGCGGCGTCGAGCTGGCCGCGCTCCCATGCCGACACCATGTCGGGTGGGCTCATGTTGACGAAGTTGATCGAGGAGGCGGGGATGCCCTCCTGCGCCATCGCCGTCGCAACCTCGAATGGCGACGTCGATCCGACAACCAGCGCAATGCTCTTATGCTCGAGGTCCTCGAGCGAGTGGACGTTCGAGCCCTGGCGCACCACCTGGCCCTCGTCCTTG